>JANTFU010000062.1 GCA_024763295.1 Anaerolineales bacterium | reverse complement strand
ATCCCAGTTCCTGAGCGGCAGGCGACAGTCGTTGAGCCTGAAGTCGAAGGACGGCGTTCCCTGAAAATCGCCCTTCGACTACGCACTTCTCTAGCGTGCAGCGCTCCGCTCAGGGACTGAAATTTTGCACTTTATTTAATCTTTGTTCCTAACGAAAAGAAATTTCACGTCTTCACGTTTTACAAGGAGTTCAAAATGTTCTTCTCACCGACTTACTGGATATTTATGCTTCCCGGCATTTTGCTGGTTATGTTTACCTCGTGGTATGTCAAATCGGCTTACCGCAAATGGAGTAAAGTGCCCGCCCGCAGCCGCTTAACCGGTTACGAAGCTGCGCAACGCCTCATCAATCGCGGCGGACTTTACGGCGTCGACATTGAAGGCATTCGTGGCGAAATGACCGATCACTACGATCCGCGCACCAAAACCTTGCGCCTCTCACAAGGCGTAGGACAGGGCGCTTCAGTCGCATCGCTGGCAATCGCTGCCCACGAACTTGGTCATGCCATGCAGGATGCCGAAGATTATCTCCCGCTACGGATGCGCTCCGCGATGGTGCCGATGGTGAATATCGGCTCCAATCTCGGCTGGATACTCATCATGGCGGGCTTATTCCTCGGCTGGACAAATATTGCCTGGCTGGGTGTAATCTTCTTTGCCGGTGGCGCTGCCTTCGCGCTGATGACCCTGCCGGTTGAATTCGACGCATCCGCACGCGCCAAACGCCTGCTCGCCGAGACCGGCATCATCCAAACCCCTGAAGAGCAGCGCGGCGTGAATAACGTACTTAACGCCGCTGCGCTAACTTACGTCGCCGCACTCGTGACAGCTCTCTTACAAGTACTCTACTACGCCAGTTTATTAACTGGACGCCGGCGCTAAAATTTTCCTGAAAAAATCTCGCAAAATAAAAACTGACAAGTCTGTGAGACCTGTCAGTTTTTTTGTTCGCACTCTTTTGCCAGCTTTATTTTTTGCTTCTCTTTGATTGCTTGCCAAGCGATTCCCTGTTCAATACCCGAAATTCGCTCGTCATATTTTTGCGCGGCTCTTTCAAAGACGCTTTCCAGCGTGATGCCTTGCTCAACTTCAAGTGCCAGAACAAGATTCAAATAATCCCAGAGAACATCAGCCAGTTCGTCTTCTACGCTAGACGAACACCCCTGCGAAATCTCTTCGATCACTTCCTGAATCTCTTTTTGTATCTCACGCAAATACGTTCCAGAACCTTGTGCCCATGGATTGGTTTGGTCAAAAGCCGCCTTTCGGCGAGCGATTGAAACCAGTAACTCAAAAGCACGCATCATTCACCTTGCGCGAACTTGGCACTGAACGCAAGAAAGGCAACAAGATATTTTTCAAGACGCACTCCGAAATCTTCGTCGATGATTTCACCTTTCTCATCAATACGGTCTTGCATCTTCCCTACGGTCAACATTTGCGGTTGGGGATAAGCAGAAACAGACAAAATCACCTGCTGTAATTGATACGCTGCACGGATACCGCCCATCGCGCCGCTTGATCCTGTTGCCACCGCAATCGGCTTTCCCTGAAAGCCTTGCTTGGCAAAAACATCAATAAAATTCTTCAGCGCCGATGAAAAACTGCCGTTATATTCGGGCGTCAGAAAAATCATCCCATCTGATGCCAAAAGCAAATCCAGCGTGTCTCGCCACGCATCCGGCTGGTCATCCAAATGCGAAAACCGCTCTGTAAATTGTGGCAATTTCAATGCAAGCAAATCAATGATTTGGACTTCGTGACCCAAACGCACAATCCCTCTTTCCAAAGCCAGCGCAATGCGATGACTGACACGACCTTGTCTAGTGCTACTCGAAATAATAGTTATGTTCATTGCAAATCTTCCTTAAATTTAATCATAAAAGCAGATACGATAATTTTTAATATGGCAATAGTAACGATCGACCCATATAGCAGTTTTGAATCAAACAATGCTCTTGGAGAGAGTAAAGCTCTCAAATAAATGAGATAAATCATTGTCCAAAACACAATCGATGCAATAGAAAAAATAGAACTTTTTTGTTTTTTGGCGAAAAATACGGCAAGCATATCAATAGCTGCAATTGATGTAGCCACGACCATGATAAACAAAGTCCCTGCCGCCGCCAAACCACCTTCTTTTAGCACACCCGTTCCCGAAAAAATAACAAAAAGCCAAAGAAAAACCGCCGTAACAGCATGGATATTAGCAGCTATTTTCATCCCCTCTAAGCACCATCCTCTGCGTGACGCCGAAAATCATAACGCGCCAACCATTTCTCAATGATTTCGTGCTGTTCAGGTGTTACCCTCAAAAATTCAAAACCAATCTCGTAATCTTTTGGCGTGTCCGTAACTTCTATACAACGCGCCACCCTTGCATCCAAAATCAGTGCGTCGGTAACAACACCCTGCAAATCACCTGGTAACGCAATCGAAAGCACAACAAAGTCCCCAACAGCCAATTCCTTACTCCCACTAATCTGCGCGCCGCCCATATTCAAATCACGCAAATAACCCAACAACTTCCCCTGCGTGTCTTCATAAACCAACATAAACGAAACCACCACCTCACGCGCTTCCTTGCGCCGATCAGCCAATTCGCCCATTCCCATACTCCTTCCACATCTTAAAGAAAACCCATGCCAATAGTATAGCAAAAATCACATCACAGAAAGCTGAAAGAATCCAAAACACCTGATACAATAACCAGCACTTATAAAAAACATCCGCCTATGTCCACAATTAAAAAACTCAAAGCCCTTATCCCCAATACGCTGCGTGACCAACTGCGCGTCTACGCCTACCGCGCCGAAAAAACAGCCCGCCGCACGCGCTTTAGCACAATCAAGCCGCCCGCAAAGGGCTGGCCCATCCTGCTTGGCATTTCCTTCCCCAAAAGTGGCACCCATCTACTCAACCAAATCCTGCTTGGATTTTCAGAATTCGCCCCTTTTTCCCACCACATTCCACTTTTTTTTGCCTCGTATGACGGGGATACAGGTGAAAAGCGCAGCGTACAGGATGCCCTTAATTATCTGGATGCCCTGCGTCCACTGGACGTGAGTGCCGCTCACCTTTTAGCTTGGTCTGAAGTCGTTGAGCGGGTATGCAGCCCGGACTTTGTGCCCTTCTTCATCTACCGCGACCCGCGCGATGTTGTCGTTTCCCACGTCTTCTACATCGCTGAAATGCTCCCCGACCACCACCATCACCGCTACTACGCTGAAGAACTGCACTCCTTCGACGAACGCCTGATGGTCAGCATTCTTGGCTTGCCCGATGCTGATGTCGAATTCCCCAACATCGCCGAACGTTTCGAACTCTATACCGGCTGGCTCGACCGTCCCGAAGTACTCAACCTGCATTTTGAAGACTTTATTCATAATCGCCGTAAAGCCCTTGGAGACGTCTTCGACCACGTTGCTAAACGTATCCCCAACCTGCCCATCGAACGTGAAAAAGCCATCGACCTACTCGAAGAAAGCATCAACCCTGAAAACTCCCCGACTTTCCGCTCCGGCAAAACTGGCGAGTGGAAGAAGTACTTCAACGATGAGCACAAACGTGTTTTCAAAGAGATCGCGGGGGATTTGTTAATCAAGTTGGGGTATGAGAAAGATTTAAATTGGTGAGTTGGAATTTGGGAATCGGGAGTTGGGGATCGGTATGAGCGTTAAAAGTTTGGAGACGCTGAATACTTGGGTGAAGGCAAAAGAATTTGCTTTGCGTGTCTATCGTGAAGTTGTGCCTTTATTGCCAAACGAAGAAAAGTGGAGCCTGGCACAGCAAATTCGACGCTCGGCTAACAGCATCCCCGCTAATATTGCTGAAGGCTATGGGCGTTTTCATTATCAGGACAATATCCGCTTTTGTTATATCGCACGCGGCTCACTGGAGGAAACCCTCAGCCATCTTGTGATGTGTAAGGAGTTGGCATATATTCCCGATGAATTATTTTCTTCTTTAGCGCAAGATGGCGAAAAGTTAACGCAACTCATCAATGGCTATGTCGGCTATCTAAAACGCAGCAAGCAGGGCAAAAACATTCGTGAAGATGAAGCCCTCTATGACGCAGAAGACAATTCCCAACCCCCAACTCCCGATTCCCACTAACCCACATGAAATGCTCAATAATCATCCGCGCCTTCAACGAAGGCAAACATATTGGTCGCTTGCTGGAGGGAATTAAGCGGCAAAATCTCCCCGATGTCGAAGTCATCCTCGTCGACTCCGGCTCTACCGACAACACCGTTTCCATCGCGGAACGCTACGGCGCAAAAATCGTCCACATCACGCCTGAAGAATTCACTTTTGGGCGCTCCCTGAATTATGGTGTAAAAGCGGCGAGTGGCGAGTTTATCGTCAATGTCAGCGCCCATTGCTATCCCGTCTACCCCGATTGGCTAGAGCAGCTCATCCAACCCTTTGCCGACAATGAAAATCTCGCCGTCAGCTACGGCAAACAGCGCGGCGGGGAGACGAACTGGTATTCCGAGCATCAGTTCTTTAAGCAATATTTCCCCGACATCTCCCAACCCCGTCAGGGACATCCCTACTCGCACAACGCCAACGCCGCCATCCGCCGTTCGCTTTGGGAGCAACATCCCTATAATGAAGCTTTAACCGGTCTCGAAGATTTGGCGTGGAGTAGTTGGGCGATGGAACAGGGCTACGGCATCGCTTACACCGCCGAAGCAGAGATCATCCATCTGCATGATGAAACACCTAAACAAGTCCACAATCGCTATCGCCGTGAAGCAATTGCGATGAAGCAGATTTTGCCGAACAGCACCTTCTCACTGTGGAATTTCATCCGCTTGTGGTTGGGCACAACCTATTCTGATCTCCTGCAAGCCAAACGGGAGAAAGTGCTCGACCAGCATTGGTGGAGCATTCTCTGGTTCCGTTTTTTGCAGTATTGGGGCACCTATCAGGGATACAATTATTCGGGCAGAATCGATGCTCAGCTTCACCAGGGCTTTTATTACCCGCCGGGGATTTTGTCTGAGAAGACGCCTGCGCCTAGGGATGTTGAGCCGATAAGGTATGATTAAAAACGTATCTTTTATATTGACAATGCCTTCATCAGAAAAAACTAACACCACTGTTCTTGCTATATTAGACAGAGCTATTAAGCTTATAAGAATATTCAGCGCAATTGGGATGCTGCTGTTTTTTATAATTCTCTGTGCTTTTGTTTCTTTTCTTATTGTTTATCCTCGAGTATTAATTACATACGAATACAGAAATAGTGCAATTTATTTTGTCCTGCCATTATCAATTATCATTGGCTTATCATTTTTAGTAACACAAATTAATTTTGAAAATCTTCATTACCGAGTTTCAAGAAGTTTAAACAAGCCAAGGGGTAGAAAGCCCAAAAAACGCCCTATTATTTCAAATAGTATTGTTTTCTATTTGTTTCTTTCAGCTTTTGTCGGAGCTTTGGTATATTCAATGCTTCCTTCAATGTCAGCATCTTATTTACATCAAAAGGCTTCAAAAGAATATGTTCAATTTGAAGCGGTATTTTCATCTGCCTGGCCTGCGGGAAAAGATATTAGGGCAGGTTGCCAATATCACCTTCTATTTGACTCTCCCAAAATATCTCCAAATGTTCAGTATGTATGTCTAAGAGATGCTCAATGGCCTTATTATCGAGATTTAGATTTTAGTGCAAAAAACACGGTAATTCTCTATGGCGAAAAATCGTACTATGGTTACGAATTGCACTGTTGTAAATAGATACCAGATGATATGTTTCTGTCTCGTTCTCTAAAAAATGACATCCCTAAAACTCTCCATCCTCCCCAACGAATACACCATCCACCGCTTCCAAGCCGAAACCGACATCCCTGCGTTGACGGGGAACTTTCTCTCCATCACCCGCACGGATGACGAACTCTCCATCGTCTGCGATGCGGACATCCCGCTCAAGAGCGAAAAAAGCGAAAGTGGATGGGCGTGCATCAAGGTGCTGGGACCGCTCGACTTCGGCTTGACGGGCATCCTCGCAAAAATCGCATCCGTTTTGGCAGAAGCAGAGATCAGCATCTTTGCGATCTCAACCTATGATACGGATTATATTTTGGTGAAGAAGGAAACGTTGGATTTTGGGAAGGACGTTTTGTTAAAAGCAGGCTATATTCTTCAAACTTAAAATTTTTGGATGAATTTGCGAGGAGGACGCACTTCCGACGAAGCAATCTCCCTAATAATGAGACCGCTTCGTCGCAAAAACATGCTCCTCGCGGAATCGCCCGTAAAAGTAGTGTTACTAAAAAACGACAAGAATCATGAATGTATTAACCGTCTTCATCCTCATCCCAGCTTTCATTTTCATTGCCTTGAAGTTCCAGAAGCGGTTCAATCGTTTTGTTGTTTTCATCGGATTTGGGTTGAGTATCATGTTGTTAATAACAAGGCATCCCGGTGCTTTAACCTTTCTCATTGTCACCGTCCTGTTTTTGCTGGCGGTGCTTTATGCTGAAAAAAGAAAAATGGTCAAAAAATGACAAAAATCGCAGCCCTTGTCCCCATGCGGCATCACTCTCAGCGGGTGCCGGGGAAAAATTATCGTCCGCTGGCTGAAAAGCCGCTTTTTCATCACATCATCGAGACCTTGCAGGCTGTGCCAGAGATTAACACCATTCTCGTGGATACGGATTCAGAACCCGTGATGAAGGGTTTGCGGGAACATTTCCCGGATGTGGTCATCATCGACCGCCCTGAGCATTTGCGGGAGGATGACCGCCCGATGAACGATATTTTGCTTTATGACACCGAACAAGTCGAAGCGGATTTTTATTTGCAAACCCACAGCACAAATCCGCTGCTGCGCTCGGAAACGGTATCCGGCGCAATTCGGGCGTTTCTCGAAGCGTACCCTGCCCACGACTCACTTTTCTCGGTAACACGGTGGCAAACCCGACTGTACGATCGTCACGGCGCAGCCATCAATCACAACCCGAAGGAACTGCTCCAAACGCAGGATTTACCGCCCGTCTACGAGGAAAATTCCTGCATCTATCTTTTCACGCGCGAAAATCTGCAAAAATTCAACCATCGCATTGGCGAAACGCCGCTAATGTTTGAGATCCCCGCCCTCGAAGCGGTGGATATTGACGAAGAATCCGATTTTCAGATCGCCGATGTTTTGAAGAGGCAACGTGGATAGATTGCGGATTCCTGAACGTTGGGTTACATCCGCTTGGGCTGTACCTGTACTCTTTTTTGGCGTGGCGCTCGCGGCATTTGGCTTAAGGCTGACGAATTTAGGCTACTACATGGATGATTGGCACTTCGTCTATTACGCCCATACGTTTGGCGTGGAAAGCCTGAAGGAATTGCTGCTCTATGACAGCCGACCCTATGCAGCTTGGCTCTATATGATTGGCTTTAAGCTTTTCGGTTTTAGACCGGCAGTATGGCAATTCGCAAGTTTGATTTTGAGAACGGCAACAGCTTTTGCTTTGTATCTTTTTTTTGCACGGTTTTGGGGTGGAAAGAAACGGACGGCATTTTCGATCTCGCTGATTTTTTTGGTCTATCCCTTCTTTTTATTGCAGCCAATGGCAGTGGCTTATTTTATTCATTGGGTGGGCTTTCTAGCCTTTGCGCTTTCGCTTTGGATGATGCTTTCCGCTTTTGAGCATGTTGGCTCTGAGCGTTATTTACTAATCGGTTTGGCACTGTCTTTGGAAGGGCTGCATCTTTTTAGTTCCGAATTCTTTGCCGGGTTGACATTATTACGCGGACTAATCTTATGGTTGTGGTTTGCCCGCCGCAGAGATAAGTTTTTCAAGACTTTGGTGCAAACTTTTTTGGCTTGGCTGCCTTATTTATTAATTTTCGGCGTTTACGCACTTTGGCGCGGGGTGCTTTTTGTAGGACCCGTAGAGCGAAACGCACCTGTTTTAATTGGGGAATTACGATCAGCGCCATTGGACACAGTTTTTTCGATACTTACTCTGGCGCTTCAGGATGCGATTGCGATTTTCTTTAACGGCTGGCAGAAGGTGCTTTCGCCTGCGGCATTTAATCTAACTTCTGTTTTTACACTTTTTGCTCTAGCCGTGATGGCATTTATGTTCATCGCCCTAAGTCGGCTTTTGCCATACTTTTTTATGAAAGAAAAGCTAGATGAAAACAACCGTGCGAAACGCAGGCGACTTGAAGCGATTGCTTTAGGATTAGCAGCCCTGCCACTTGGCGAACTACCTATTTGGGTGATCGGCAAAGGCATTACTATTCATGCCAATCAGATGGCAGCAACACGCTTCGGGATGGCATCCATGTTGGGCGCAGCGATTGTGCTCGCCATTGCTATTGAGTTTTTTGTTGTCGATCTTCAAAAAGAAAGTATTCTCCTCGCCCTAGTTGTCAGTTTAGCCGTCGGAGTTCACTTGCATAATGCACATGACTTTGAACGCTCGTGGGAAAAGCAGGTAAATCTCTACCAGCAGTTATCCTTGCGCATCCCCGCAATGGCACCTAACACCATGCTCATGGCTGCGGGGGAAGTTTTATTCTATATGGGTGAATATCCCACATCGAATGCGCTCAACACAATCTATGCAACGGCTGAAAATACCCCCAGCGATACACCTTATTGGTTTTCTGCCATTTACGGTAGCTATGATAATCGCTGGAAGGCTTTTCTTGATGGGATGCCAATTAGCGAAGGACATTTATCTTCAAGTTTTACAGGGAATAGTCACGATATCATCTTCCTTTCGTATGAACCCGAGCTACAACAATGCTTGTGGGTACTTGGTACTGACGCTTCAAATCTGTCCTTGCTCTCGACTATCGAACAAGAAGCCGCTGAACGCTCTGCGCTGAATCGTATCAACATCAATACACCACGAGAGACTCTCCTGCCTCCCGACATTTTCGGCACAGACATCCCCAACAACTGGTGCTCATACTATCAACGCGCCGACCTCGCCCGTCAGCGCGGCAATTGGGCAGAAATCACTCAGCTTTGGGAAGAAGCCCAAGCCAACGAAAAAAGCCCTGCAAACGGCTTTGAATATATCCCTTTCATCGAAGGCTATGCCCACACCCAAAACTGGGCGCAGGTCAAAAAACTGACCAAAACAGCCAATAAAATCTCGCATGGCATGTACCATAGCCTCTGTCCAACCTTGCAAAGTCTCGAAGCCAGCACGCCAGCGTCCAGCGAGCGCGATGCGGTTATCTCTGATCTCTACGACTATCTTAAATGCCAATAAAGGATTCCTATGACGAAAACCATCCTCCTCACCGCCCCCTACATGATCCCCTTCGTGGATCGTTTCATCCCCGTGCTCGAAAGCTACGGGCTAAACGTGATTGTCCCCGACGTTGAAGAACGCATGGAAGCCACCGACCTGCTGAAATATGCCGGTCAATTTGACGGCGCTATTTGCGGGGATGACCGTTACACGGCTGCCGTGATTGAAGCCTGTGCCCCGCGCCTGAAAGTGATCTCGAAGTGGGGGACGGGGATCGATTCGCTCGATGCCGAGGCTTGCTCTCGTTATGGAATCAAGATCGGGCGCACCCCGAATGCGTTCACCACCCCCGTTGCCGACACAGTGCTGGGATATATGCTCGCCTTCGCCCGCCGTCAACCCTGGATGGACAAAGCGATGAAAAGCGGCGAGTGGAAGAAAATCCCCGGCTATACACTCAGCGAAAAAACGCTCGGCGTGGTCGGCGTGGGCGATGTCGGCAAAGCGGTAACGAGACGAGCAAGGGCTTTCGGGATGAAGGTTTTGGGCGTCGATATTGTGGAAGTCAACCACGTCTTTGTCAGCGAGACTGGCATTGAGATGACCACGCACGAAAAACTCTTCGCCCAAGCCGACTTCATCTCCATCAATTGCGACCTGAATCCGACCAGCCAGCATCTCATCAACGCCGAAACGCTGGCGCTGATGAAACCGACTGCCATCGTGATCAACACCGCCCGAGGACCCATCGTTCACGAAGAAGCCCTGATTGCCGCCCTGCAAGCGGGCAAACTCGGCGGCGCGGCGTTGGACGTCTTCGAGTTCGAACCCCTGCCCGAAGATAGCCCACTTAAGCAAATGGATAACGTCATGCTCGCCCCGCATAACGCCAACTCCAGCCCGGCGGCATGGGAGCGCGTGCATTGGAATACGATTAGGAATATGGTCGAGGGATTGGGAATAGAATATCGGGGTATTGAATAACGCCAATGAACGGATTTCTTGATGGAACCTATCAAAT
>JANTFU010000061.1 GCA_024763295.1 Anaerolineales bacterium | reverse complement strand
AAATTAATCATATTAATTGAAGAAATAAGACTATTAGGTTGACACATTGCCGCCCTAAATGTAAAATTCCAACTCAATTAACGGTTTTTTTCTCTAAAAAAAACCATCCTTAACCCCGGGAGGAACCTTCTCACATGTATGCAATGCACGGATTAACCACACTTGAAGCAACCGCAATCTGGACTGTTTTTGGAATCGCAATCTTAGGTCTGCTTTATGCGATCTTTTTGCGCAGCCAAATTCTGCGTGAAGACAAAGGCACAGCCCGAATGCAAGAAGTTTGGGGCTGGATTCGCGACGGCGCAGACGCCTATCTGCAACGCCAACTCAAGTCCATTTTGCCGTTTATCGGCATCTTGACCGTTGCGCTTTTCTTTTCCGTTTATATCGTCCCCCCAACGCCCGAAGCGCTTGAACGCTTTGCCGGGATGAATCCGGACCGCATCCGTCTCACGCTCGGCTTGGCACGCGCCTTCGCCTTTATGATGGGCGCCGGGTTCTCGCTGACTGTTGGACAGATCGGCATGCGCATGGCAGTACAGGCAAACGTGCGTGTTGCCGCGGCTGCACGCACATCCTTTAGCGACGCGCTACGCATCGCCTACCGCGCCGGCACAATCACCGGTATGCTCACCGATGGGCTTGGCTTGCTTGGCGGCACCCTGATTTTCATCATTCTGGGCATCGCTGCGCCGGACGCACTGCTCGGTTTTGGTTTTGGCGGTACCCTCTTGGCGCTCTTCATGCGCGTTGGTGGTGGTATCTACACCAAAGCAGCGGACGTCGGCGCCGATCTGGTTGGGAAAGTGGAAGCAGGTATCCCCGAGGACGATCCGCGGAATCCTGCCGTAGTTGCCGATTTGGTTGGCGATAACGTCGGCGACTGTGCGGGCATGGCAGCCGACATTTTCGAATCCTACGAAGTAACTATCGTTTCCGGCTTAATTTTGGCACTTGCCCTTTGGCATCACACCGGGCAACTGGAATGGATTATTTTCCCGCTCATCGTACGCGGCATCGGCGTTTTGGCATCCATGATTGGCACCTACGCCGTCAAAAGCGATGCCAAAGAAGGCGGCGATGCAATGGGCGCAATCTTCAAAGGCTTCTTCACCTCCGCGATCATTTCGTCCGCACTTTTCTATGGTGCAGGCTTCTTATATCTGAACAATGCTGGCATAAACGCTTGGGGCGGTTGGTGGCGCACACCGACAGCCGTCTTCGTAGGTGTTTTGCTGGCACTGGGCATTGATCGTCTCACCGAATACTTTACCGGCACACACACAACCCCGGTCAACGACATCAAGAAAAGCGCTGATACCGGCTCCGCAACCCTGATCTTGCAAGGCACGGCGGTTGGTTTTGAATCTTCGGTTTGGTCGGTTTTGATTATTGCGCTCACCATTCTGGCATCCATCGTCATCTTCGGCACCATCCCCGGCGTCGAAGGCGCAGATCGGATCAACTTTGTGCTTTACGGTGTTGCTATGGCGGGCATCGGCATGTTGACCCTAACAGGCAACAATGTCGCCATGGACTCCTTCGGTCCGATTGCAGACAACGCAAACGGCATCGGCGAAATGTCTTGGGAAGGCGCAGAAAAAGAAGAAAACGCCAACGCCCAGCAAATTATGGCTGATCTGGACGCCGTCGGCAACACCACCAAAGCCATTACCAAAGGCGTTGCCATTGGCTCCGCCGTGATTGCTGCCGTCTCACTTTTCGGCTCCTTCCTCGTAGATGTCAGCCGCACGCAGGCAGGGCTTGGCATTCCGCTCGCTAGCCAAATCCAAAGCATCGGTATCCGCGTGGATGTACCGCAAGTATTTGTCGGGATGTTAATTGGCGGTGCTATTCCTTGGCTCTTCTCGTCCTTCGCCATTCAAGCTGTTAGCCGCGCCGCAGCCCTCATCGTTAAGGAAGCACGCCGTCAATTCAAACTCGGCGTTCTGGATGGCAGCGCCCAACCGGACTACCGCCAAGCGGTCTCCATCTCCACCACTGCTGCGCAAAAAGAACTTCTGTCACTGGCAACCATTGGCGTTGTTGCACCGATTATCGTCGGACTAACCTTACAGGTTGAAGCACTCGGTGGTTTCCTCGCCGGGCTAATCCTCTCCGGTCAATTACTTGCCGTCTATCTCAACAACGCCGGTGGCGCTTGGGATAACGCCAAGAAACTAATCGAAGACGAACCCAAAGACATCGAAAACAACCTCGGCAAAGGCTCCGAACGCCATAAAGCCTCCGTCGTCGGTGATACCGTTGGCGATCCGATGAAAGACACCGCCGGACCCGCCCTCAACCCGATGATCAAAGTTGCCAATCTGGTTGCCCTGATCGTCGCCCCGATCGTCGTCCAATATGCAAATGCCAAAGGTGCGCAACTGGTCGGCGTTTGGATTTCGGTCATCGTCCTGCTCGGATTAATCGTTTGGGCAATTCGCCGCTCCAAAGCCCCCGCCCCCGAACTCACAGTAGATTAGAAAGTAAACAAAAAAGAGCCTGCGACTTTTTTCGCAGGCTCTTTTCTTTTGGATGAAGAACGCGAGACGCTCCTGATGGACACAGGGCACCGCGCAAAAAAACAGAGTGCCCGCCCCCCAGCTCAAACCATTAGCTACTCACGAAGGACTTGGTCGCTGGCTTCATCGAGAGCGGCGACTTCATCATCGCTCAAACGCCAACCCAGCGCACCGGCATTTTGCTCGGCTTGATGAGCATTTTTCGCGCCCGGAATGGGCATAGCGCCCTTGCAGATGATCCAGTTCAGGGCAACTTGCGCGTTCGTCTTACCGCCATGATCTTGACCGATCTGCGTCATAAGTTTGAGCAGCGTCGGCAGTTTGGGCAAAATGCGTCCATAACGGCGACCGCGCATCCCCGGCGGGGGCGAATCAACGGTATATTTACCGGTCAGCAAGCCCATCGCCAAGGGCGAATACGCAATTAGGCGGATATCCAGTTCTTTACAGCGGGCTAACAAGCCATTCCGCTCCACTTTTTTGTCCAGCAGATGATATTCCACCTGATTAGACGCCAACGGCACATCGTGACGTGCGAGTGCAGAGAAGGCTTGCAGCATTTGAGCTTGATCGTAATTGGAAACGCCAACGGTGCGCGCTAAACCTTCCTTAACGGCAGTGGCGAGTTCGCCCATCCAGGTTTCGATGGAGACAATCGGAATAGGCCAATGGATTTGATAAAGGTCTACGCTTTCGACATCAAGGCGTGCAAGGCTGTTGCGCAATGAACGCAATAAGCTACGACGGAAAATGCGCCAAGGATAGGGCATGAATTTAGTTGCTAATAGCACCGGCTGATCGATTTCTTTGAGAAATTGACCAATCAATTGCTCCGAACGCCCGCGTCCATACACTTCGGCTGTGTCAACAAGGCGGATGCCGTTTTTTAGAGACGTCTCAAAGGCACCGCGCACATCGTCATCACTGTAGCTGCCGCCATAATTCCAAATAATGCGGTCGCCCCACGCCCAAGCACCAACGCCCATTTCAACCGCGTGTAAAAATTTTGTTGTGTTTTCTGTCATAGTGTCTCTCCTGTATAAATCGTCCCCATTGTACAATCTTTTTGAGCTTTGCATAGGTCAACTCCCCAAAGGGTCTGTTTCAGCGTCTGGGACAGGGCGAGTGCGTCGCACTAAATCGGGAGTTTTTTTACTTGTAACAGGCATGATACCCATCGTTAAGCATTTTGCCGTCAAAATTGGTGCGACGCACTCCATACAGCGAGTTCTCCCACAGACTGAAACACACCCTCCCCAAAAAACGCCCTTTATGCTAAAATCCGCACCGTTGTGTTAAAAGTATATCCCGAGCGATATGCTTCTTTCCGCTCTCGGCTCACTGACGGTGCAGACCGAGGGCAATCCCAGGGAAAGGAGGTTTCCCCTCATGCGTACATACGAATTGGTTTGCATTCTCCACCCTGATCTTGATGAGACCGCATTTAACGATACGGTTGAAAAAATCAAAGGCTGGATCAGCGAATCTGAAGGTAACGTGGAGAGCGTGGACAATTGGGGTCGTCGCAAGATGGCTTACATGATCCGCAAACAGCTTGAAGGACAATACGTCCTGCTGAACGCTACCATGCAACCGAGCGCCACCGCAGAATTGGAGCGCAAACTGCGTCTTCTTGAGCCTGTGATGCGCCACATGCTTGTTCTCGTCAATTAAATTTGGGTTTTCAAACAAAATAAGGAGTTTTACATGAGCAGAGGCTTGAACAAAGTAATGATTATCGGTCATCTGGGCAAAGACCCCGAAATGCGCTACACCCCCTCCGGGCGCGCAGTGACCACCTTCAACGTAGCGGTCAGCCGCTCTTGGAACAGTTCAGACGGCGAACGCCGTTCAGAAACCGAATGGTTTAAAGTTGTTTCTTGGGGCAATTTGGCTGAAATTTGCAACAAATATCTCACCAAAGGGCAGCAAGTCTATATTGAAGGTCGCTTGCAAACCCGCCGTTGGGAAGATAAAGATGGCAATCCGCGCAAATCTGTTGAAGTCGTCGCCAACGAAATGACCATGCTTGGCGACCGTCGTGACAAAAGCCAAAGCAACGACTCCTTTGAAGATGCCCCACCCGACATCGACGAAGACGAATTTCCGTTCTAAACTAAGATACACTTTTGGAGTAAGTTATGGCTAATCAACGTTCGTACCGACGCCGTTCGAACAACTACTATTCGCGCCCCAAAGTCTGTCAGTTCTGCACCGACAAAAACGTGGAGATCGACTACAAAAACACAGACTTGTTGCGCCGCTATATCACCGACGATGGCAAAATTCGCCCACGTCGCCAAACCGGCACCTGCGCGCGCCATCAACGCGCCATCGCCGGCGAGATTAAACGCGCCCGCCACATTGCCCTTTTGCCCTATACCGGCAAATACTGGGAGGATGGACGCTAATCCACGCATAAACACGGGGCATGGCTCAAACTCCATGCCCCGTTATTTTTTTGAAGGTCTAAAATTATGGCAAAACGTAGAGAAAAAAAACGCATCGTCAGCAAAAAACACATTGCCCGTCAAGAACGTGAACGCCGACAATCTGCCCTCGTCCGTAACATCGCCTTGGGCGTCGTTGCCGCCGTCATTCTTCTAATCGGCTACGGCATCTTAGATGCCACGGTCTTGCAGGCACGCCGCGCTGTCGCCAGCGTCAACGGCGAAAAAATTACCGTTGCACAATTTCAAGCCCGTGTCCGCCTCGAACGCGACAACCTCATCAACCAATACACGCAATACATGCAACTCGCCCAGAGCTTCGGCATGGACTTCAACACCCAGCTTAGCCAAATCGAAAACCAACTCTCCGACTACCAATCAGTCGGTCAAAACGTCCTCGACACCATGACCTACGAACTGCTCTATCGCCAAGTTGCACAAGAAGAAGGCATCAGCTACAGCGCAGAAGAAATCGAAAGCGGAATTCAGGAATTCCTCGGCTACTATGCAGATGGAACCCCGACTCCAACCCCGCAAACCGACTCCGTCGTACAGGAAGCCGCGACGCTCTCCCCCGAGCAGCTTGCTCTCGTTACCGTAACCCCGGCACCGACCCAAGCCCCGACTGCAACAACCGTTCCTGAAGAAGACACTGAACCAACCCCTGAGCCAGTTCCCACCATTGTGCCCACAGAATACACCTACGAAGGCTATCAAGAAGCCTACGCCAAAACGTTGCCGCTCTACGAAGAATACGGGCTAAGCGAAGCCGATTTCCGTTTCCTCTTTGAAGCCAACCTCTACTACACCGCCCTCTACGACATGGTCACAGCAGATGTGGAACGCGGCGAACAGGAATATGTTTGGGCACGCCACATCCTTGTCAAGGATGAAGCGACCGCTGAAGAAGTTCGCCAAAAAATCCTCGATGGAGAAGACTTTAGCGAACTCGCCATCGAATACTCAAAAGACCCTAGCGCCGCCACCAATTACGGTGATCTGGGCTGGTTCACCAAAGGACAAATGGTTGCCCCCTTTGAAGAAGCCGCCTTCGGACTGGAAAATGTCGGGGATGTCAGCGACATCGTTAAAAGCGATTTTGGCTTCCACGTCATCCAATTGCTGGGACGTGAAATGCGCCCAATGGACGATACCGCATATCAGGACCTGAAAGACGCCGCCTTCCAAAATTGGATTGTCGCAAAATACGCAGAAAGCGACATTAAAATTTACGACGACGTCTGGCAAAGCAGCGTACCCACCGATCCCGACCTACAACAAGCCCTTGCCAAGCTGTACGGACAGCAATAAACACCACAAAGTCTCTATAAAAAAGGGCTGACAGCGAATGCCAGCCCTTTTTTATTCATGAGATAAAAATTCAGTAGTGGTATTTTGCTAAGGAATGCGGATTAAATAACATACAAAGTTATCCCAGTTCCTGAGCGGCAGGCGACAGTCGTTGAGCCTGAAGTCGAAGGACGGCGTTCCCTGAATATCACCCTTCGACTACGCACTTCTCTATCAGTGCTCCGCTCAGGGGCTGAAATTTTGCACTTTATTTAATCTTTGTTCCTAAGGTTCGCATCTAAACGTGGTTCGACCTGATTGCGTCCGCGTTCTTTGGCAACATAAAGCCGTTGATCCGCCAAATCGACCAGAGAGAAGACCTTTTCTGCCTCGTCCGGAAATACAGCAATCCCTTGGCTAACCGTCGGCACAGGAATATTTTTTTCGTCCAGTACATTTACCTTCATCTTTGCCAATGTTTCCTGAATTCGCACGGCAACGATTTGTGCCTCTGCCAACGAGGTTTGCGGTAGACAAATAGCAAACTCTTCGCCACCCCAACGCCCGATCGAATCGCGCTCTTTGATAAAACGCTGAATGGTTTTCACCAACAAAAGCAGCACTTCATCCCCAATCAGATGCCCGTAAGTGTCGTTGTAATTCTTAAAATAATCCACATCGAGCATAATCAGTGAGAGCGGATATACCTCAGCCTGCGCTTTTAGCAATTCTTCTTCTAAGCAAGTTAGAAAATAGCCATGATTATAGACGCCGGTTAAACTATCGCTACGCGCTTGCATCTGCACGAGTGTGTGCTGACGGGCATTATTCAGCGCCAATGCCGCTTGCTGAGTAAGACTTTCCAACATTTCGACATCACGTTTATTAAACGCATGAGGGGAATAAGATGCAATTCCCGCCAGACCGGTGACATGCTCGGTCTTGAAGGGAACACCGAGCCATGACAGACTCGATTTTTCTTTGCCGACCAAGCGGATTTTTACACCATCCAGCTTGGGTTCAATCCGCAAGTCATTTAGAAAGAGCGTTTTCTCATTCCGGATTGTCCAACCACCCAGCGTCCCTGCTACCGGTATCTTAACGGCGGTGAAATATTCTCCGTCATCATAAAAAAGACCAAGGTCAAGAAATTCATTATCCAACAATGCCAAATAGTAGGTATCCGCTTCGAAAATATCCTGTATGGCTTCTTTAAACCAAGTGTGTATTTCTTGCTCATCCAACGAAGACGACAGCTTTCGGGTTAACATATTAACGGTTGTTAAGCGCTTAAGGTGAAATGCTGTTGTTTCCTGAAAGCGCCAAAGCGTTTCTGCCACAACAAGGTTCAAGATTGGGAGACTTAAGACGAAAAAGACGGTCATCAAGTCAGTTAGCCGCCCCTGTGACCAAAGAATAGAAAGATGCACCCAAAAGCTGAGCAAAATTAATACGCGCACTTGCCGGATAGAAAAAATCAAAATCGCGCTGAGCAAATTCAAAATCAACAAAATATAGGCAATAAAGAAGAACTCAAGCGGTAAAAACCCTTGCACAACCCCCAAAGACCCACCCACCACAAGAATTTGCAGCCAAGCGAAATGGTGTGAAATCTTGGTGTAGCGCTTTTGCAAAAAAATCAAACCCGTGAGAATACCCAAGAGACTGCCGACAAAACCAAATGAAAGCAAAATGCGCAAATACAAGGCGCTAGCAGGTTCCAGCATAATCGCCCACGAGATGCCAAAAATCGATACCAGCAGGGAGAAAAGCCCCCCAGGGATTAGGATGCGTTGATATAGGCTTGGCGTGAGTTTTTTTTCGTCTTTCATCACTTAGTTCTTATTTTTTCAATCGCATCATTTTTAAGCAGCGTGCTTAAAACCGCTACGATCTCCGGATCAAAAAGAATACCGGCGTTCTTTTCCAAATAATCAAAGGCTTCTTTATCGCTGGAAGTTTGACGATACGGACGAACACTGGTAAGCGCATCAAAAACATCGGCGACAGCAAAAATACGCGCTTCAAGCGGAATTTGCTCGCCGGACAAACCATGTGGATAACCGCTGCCGTTCCAGCGTTCGTGATGGTAGCGGATAACGGGCATTGTTTTGGCGAGGAATGGGATGCCCTCTACGATCCGCGCCCCAATTTCCGGATGCCGCCGCATAAGACGCCATTCATCAGGGGAGAGGGGACCGGGCTTGTGCAAAATCGTATCACTAACACCGATTTTGCCAATATCATGCAATAACGCTCCTCGCCGCAATATACCAACTCGCTCAGCATCCAACTTCATCGCATCGGCGATTAAACAAGCCAACTCACCCACGCGCGAACTATGTCCTTCGGTTTCACGGTCACGTGCATCTAGTGCTGCCATGAGAGCAGATAGGGTCTGATCGTAGGTTTGCTCCAACGCATCCAATGCATTTTTAAGCGCTTCTGCTTGATCGCGGAGGTCAACCAACAGCATGGCGCGCTCCAGCACCATCGCAGCCTGATTCGCAAGTGTTTTCAGGCTTTGGGTTTGCGCGGCGATCTTTCTTTCGCTGTCAACAAACTCGATCCAGACAACACCGTACTTACGCAACGAAGTTTGAATCGGCAAATAAATCACCGCAGCATTCTCTCCCGCAGACATGGTGATTGCTTCACCGGCAGTCAAAGTCTGCTCAACAAATTGCAAGGGAATGGTTTTGCTCATAGAAAGCTGTCCGTTGGCACCTAACTCAATTGCCGTACTCACTGTGTTATCGTTTGAAAAAAGCACGACCCCGATCAATTTTGATTGGGTAAGTTTTTGAGCAGTTTCAGCTATCAATCGAGCAGCTTCACGGATGGTATCGGTTTGAATGACCTGTATGCTCAAATTATAGAGCAAATTAGTTGTGTTGGCATTGACGCGCAGTTCCTGTATTAACCATGCACTCTCAAGTGCCGCAGCCGCCTGACTTGCCAAAAGATCAGCAAGCGCTTCATCCTTTTCGCTAAAAATAATGGTGTTTTCTTTCCCAAATGCAATAATGGCACCGATATTAATCCCATGCAAACGGATCGGTACCATCAAAACCCCACGCAAAAAAGCATAATCCAGCGGTGGTGGAGGAATCTCTTTATAGCGGTTTATATCGCGGATGCGTAAAACATCCTGCGTGCGTAGTGCCACACCCAAAATAGGATTATCCATTAAGTCTTGGCTCAGGTACTTCAGTAATCGTGGGGCATGCCCCAAAGAGGAAGTCCGTGTAAAGGCGCCATCCTGATCAAGCAGCGCCACAAAAACAACGCGTGCCAGCAAAGTTGCGCGAGCGACGGTAGCAATTTCTTCAACGGCGGTATAAGGCTCTAACGAGGAGGAAAGCGAAATATTCGACTGGATTAACGCACGCATCCGATGGGAGTAGCTAATGCGCTGCCAGGCTTTAATTAATTCATGTGCAACCGTTTCAAGGACACGGACATCAAACGCGGAGAACGCATTCTTTTTACGGATAGCAACCATCAACATTCCCCGCAAATTTCCATGCTCAATCAAGGGAACAAAAAGCTCAGACCCGATTTTTTCATCTTTTAGTTTTATGTAATCTCGATCTTGGCTGGTATCGTTGACAACTTGGACTTTTTCCAGACGGGCAGCACGCCCCATGATGCCGGCATCGACGCTTTGGCGATAATCGGAAGGCACTAAGTTCTTGAGATTACCTTCAATCGCATAGAGATATAACTCACGGTTTTCTATATCATGCAGCAAAACAAGCACTAAAGCAGCATTGAAATATTTGGCAACGATATTAACCACCAACTGTGCTACAACAGATTCTTCGTTGTAATGATCGAGTTGATCGCGCAAAACATTCAAAATATCAAAACGTTTGCTATTTTCACGCTCCACAATCAATTGTTCGGATAGACGCTGTATCTTTTTCGCCTGCCACTCTGAAAGTGGCTGTAATTCTTCAAAGGGGGCAAAAAGGTATTTGACAAGTCGATTAAAAGCGATGTCTTTTTTGCCGGATTTAGCATCGGACAAAGAGTGGACGGTTAGCGCATGAATCAGATAATGCAGGCGCATCAGCGCGTAGAGGGCAAAAGAACCAAAGCTAAGTGAAATTAGAAAGAGAAA
>JANTFU010000060.1 GCA_024763295.1 Anaerolineales bacterium | reverse complement strand
GGCTAAAGATTTCAGTCCCGAAGGGACTTTCATGCCATGAGGCAGGGCTTCCAGCCCGCACCGAGGCTGATTTTCAAGATCAAATTGCTTTGAGATAAACCTTAGACAAAAAAGATAATTGTAGTCTTATTCAAATTGGGAATTGCTAGGAACACAAGGGTTGCTTTTTTGTTTCTCGGCTGTGTATACTTAAATACCTTATTAACCAACCGAAAGGAAAAAATATGCAAAAGAAAAACATCCTGCTCCTCTTGACTGCGCTGCTGCTGACCAGTCTGGCGTGTAGCTTGTTCAGTTCAACCCCATCTGACCCCAATGTGCTTTTTGAAGATGATTTTTCGAGCACTGGTAGCGGTTGGGATCGCGCCGAAGGGACAAGCGGCGAAACCGACTATAACGACGATGAGACCTATCGCATGGTGGTTAAAACGCCCAACTCGGATATTTGGGCAAATCCGGGCAAAAATTTTGATGGCGATGTACGCGTGGAAGTGGACGTCACAAAAGTTTCAGGAGAACTGGATGATGACTTCGGGCTGATTTGTCGTTACGCCGGCGACCCTGCAGCGCCGAACTTCTATTATTTTCAAGCCAGCAGCGATGGTTTTGTGGTCATCGGTAAAGTGGTTGCCGGACAGAGCAGCTATCTCTCCGGTGAGGAAATGATGCCCAACGATGCCGTCAAACAGGGCATGACCACCAATCACCTCCAAGCGGATTGCGTTGGCAATACCTTGACCTTCTACGTCAACGGGCAGCAGGTTGCCAGCGTCACCGATGACGCATTGACATCCGGCGATGTGGGCTTGATGGCTGGCACGTTTGATATTCCAATGACCGAATTCTCCTTCGATAATTTTGTAGTGCGCAAGCCGTAAGTATTGCGTAAAACGTATTGCGTAATTTAATCCAAAAGGTTCGAGCGAATGCCCGAACCTTTTTTCATAAAAGAGGTAACTACCTACCCATACCTTTCACGTCACCGCGAGCGTCTTTTTGCGAAGCGGTCTCCCGCACAGTTAGGGGATTGCTTCACCCCGAAAAGCATCGGGGTTCGCAATGACGTAGGTAGTTACTAAAAGAGCTATATTTTCTTTCTTTTGTCTCACGCAAAGGCACCAAGTCGCAATAGGGAAAAAACTTTGCGGTTTTGCGTCTTTGCGTAAGATTTACTCAAAGGGTTTAAGTCTGTTCCGCGCTATGGCTGCAAAACCTGAAAATTATCAAAAAGCACATCCAGCCCACCTTCAGAAAACGTGCCCGCCAAAAGACCAACATCCCCGGTCGCTAAATCTGCGTCATCAACCAGCGCAAGCGGGGCGTCGTTGACGTAAAAACGCAGCGTCGTACCATCACATTCGGCGCGCAGATGGTTGATCGCCACGCCAGTCTGGATAGCGCTGGCAAATTGCATCGCATCCTGTCCTAATAGCGACTGCACGCCTCCAACCACTTTGCCAATCGCATAATAACCATCCGTACTAATCACGAAGAAATAATAATTATTGTCATCGTGATGACGGCAGACCAAACCCAGCCGATTTTCCTGTGGACCCGAATATTGCAAAGCATCCACTTCGATGCGCGCGTTGGCAAAATTTTGACCGGCTGTCGTCCAGTAATTCAAATTCGGCTCACGCACATACATCCGAAAACCGCCCGCGTTGTAATCCATTGCGCCGCCATCATTGACCAAATGCGTCCAAGCGTTTTCTCGCGTGGAAAAATCGTCCGAGAAAAGCACATCGCCGGGCAAGGGGATAGGTTCAGGCTGGCAGGCGCTCAACACCAAAGTGAAGAGGAAAAGCAAAAAAACAAATCGTTTCATCATCTCACCATTATTCAGGAAAATACTCATCTAAAAGCCGCCGTGCTTGCATCCGCACCGCTTCATCGTCTGCAAAAGCCTCCGCATTAATCAGCGCCGTACGCGCCAACGACCAGTCGCCACGTCCCAAATAAGCCATCCCCAAATGCAATTCCGCAAGCCTGTATAGCGGGTCTTTTTCAAGCGCACGCAAAAATTGCTTCTCGGCATCATCAAACTCTTCCATCCCCAAATAAAGCA
Organism: Anaerolineales bacterium; assembly: GCA_024763295.1. Lineage (GTDB taxonomy): Bacteria > Chloroflexota > Anaerolineae > Anaerolineales > Villigracilaceae > Desulfolinea. The sequence goes on along the minus strand of JANTFU010000060.1, from coordinate 8,342 downwards.
GCCCCAGCGTGTCAATATATTGCGCATCTTGCGGCGCTAAAATCACCGCTCGACGTGCCGCCGGTAAACCGATGCCCGCCATATCATAGCGATAGTTAAAGGAAAAGAGCGCCAAAGCATTCACATAGAGCGGCTCGGTTGGCGCGAGCGCAATCGCTTTTTCGTATGCCGCCAACGCCGTTGGCAAATCGCCCAATTCGGCATAGACCCCGCCCAAGGCATACCGCCATTGTGGATTTTCAGGCTCCAGCGCTACCAATTTCTCAAAATCTGCCTGCGCAGATTCAAGTGCTACATGACGCTGCCAATAAACCGCCCTGAGCGAGAGCAACTCTATATCATTCGGATTAATGGATTCAGCCATCTCGAACGCGGATAACGCATCTTCACCAAACTGATCTTTTGCCGTTCCCAACCACGCCCACGCGGATGCGTTCTCAGGGTCGGCTTGGGTGGCGTCATGGAAAACGGATGCCGCCAGTTGCCATTCATCCACCAACCCCAGCCCGCGCCCAATCAAGATTAACTTCTCGGCGGGGTCATCTTCTAATGCTGCCAAATTCAGGGTCGTGCGCAAAGTCTCCACAACGGGAGCATACTCATCGTCCAGGCTCGAGGCGGTATTCAGTTCATCCAGCGCACGCGTTGGGTCATCCTGCATGAGCAAAACTCCTGCGCGATAGTGCGTATCTTCTATAGCAAATGCTCTACCATCACACAGGTATGCGTTCTCTTTGTGATCAAGCGCCAAAAGCAAATACTGCAATGCTTCATCGTATCTCTCTTTGTATTCATAAATAGAAGCAACATCATCATAAAGCAAAAAATTCTCAGGATATTGTTCTATTCCTTCAAAAAAGATTTGCAATACAAACTCATCACCTCGCCATGGATCTTTAACGAAATAGTCAAAAGCTAACATCCGAAAATTACAGGCCGTAAGTACTTTTTCTGTTCTAGCATGCTCCAAAGCATCACGCATCTTCCACCAATTTGATGCTCTAAAATAGCCTTCCGCTGCTTCATTCCACAACTCTGGCTTCCAAGGGATTCGGCGAGCAGCAAGCTCAAATTGTTTCGCAAAATAGTCAGGCTGTCCACCTGTATCTAAAGCTATGCGTGCATTGCGCTCATTTTGATAACCCATCAAAATCACTGGCGCAACAATCAGCAGCGCCAAAAGCAGCAAAATGGCAGGCATGGTAAGAATGGGGCGTTTCATGGCATTCATTATAAACCGATACGCGGTATAATGCGCCCATGCTTTCTCGACAAACGCCCCTCGTAATCGGGATTGCCGGCGGCTCCGGCTCCGGCAAGACCACTGTCGCGCAAGAAATCCTAAATCGCGTTGGTGCTGCGCGCATTTCCTTCCTGCAACATGACTCCTATTACAAAGACCTGAGCGGTTTACCGCCTGCCCAACGCGCGGCGGTCAACTTTGACCATCCTAACTCGCTGGAAACGGAGTTGCTGGTCGCGCATATTGAAAAGTTGAAAGCCGGAGAAGCGGTAAAAATTCCCGTCTACGATTTTTCAATCCACACGCGCACGGATAAAACCTACGAAGTGCTGCCGCGCCGCGTGATTTTGGTGGAAGGAATTTTGATTTTTGCCGAACCCAATCTGCGCGAACTCTTCGACGTAAAAATCTTCGTCGATACCGATGATGATGTGCGGCTCATCCGCCGGATGCAGCGTGACATCGAAGAACGCGGACGTACCGCTGAGAGCGTCATTAAACAATATATGGCAACCGTGCGCCCGATGCACTTGGAATTTGTCGAACCATCCAAACGCTACGCCGATGTGATTATCCCTGAAGGCGGCTTTAATACCGCCGCACTGGATATGGTTGTGGCGAGAATTGAATCATTGCTATAAAACGTGTTGCGTATTGCGTAAGTCATAACTTCATTACGAAACACGCAACACGCAACATTTCTGCCAAAAACACGAAAGATACACAATCATGTTCAAAAAACTGAAAGGAAAATTTATGTCCCCCAAACAATGGTCATCCGCACCTGAGATGCAAATTGACCCTGCTAAGAAATACACCGCCACCATGAGCACCGAAAAAGGTGATATTGTGCTGGCGCTTTTTGCCGATAAAACTCCGAAAACGGTCAACAACTTTGTCTTTTTAGCGCGTGAAGGCTTCTACGATAACATCACCTTCCACCGCGTGATTGACGATTTTATGGCGCAAGGTGGCGATCCGACCGGCACCGGTCGGGGTGGTCCCGGCTACCGCTTTGAAGACGAATTCGACCCGACCCTAAAACACGACAAACCCGGCATCCTCTCGATGGCAAACGCCGGTCCCGGCACCAACGGTTCGCAATTCTTCATCACGCACGTCCCCACCCCGTGGTTGGATGGCAAACACAGTGTCTTTGGTGAAGTCACCGAAGGCATGGATGTGCTCATGGCGGTTAAAAACGGCACAAAACTGCTCTCCGTGACCATCACCGAAGCCTAATCTCCCATGTCTAAAGAAAAACGCTTAGCCCTTCTGCGCGTTATCAGCTTGCTCGCAGTCATCGGGCTAAGCGTTTTTATTTTCTCCATCCGCGAACGAGTTGAAGATTTTGCGCGCTACGGCTATCCGGGCGTCTTTATGACCGCGCTATTGGCAAACGCCACCGTCCTACTGCCTGCGCCTGGCGTGGCAATCATCTTCACGATGGGCAGTATCTTCCATCCATTTGGGGTGGGCATCGCAGCCGGAATGGGCGGTGCCTTGGGCGAAATGTCCGGCTATTTAGCAGGATTTAGCGGGCAAGCGATCGTCGAGCGCACAGCGATGTACCAGAAAACCCATTTTTGGGTGGAAAAACACGGCACGTTCGCCATCCTAATTTTGGCAGCCATCCCGAACCCTTTATTCGACCTTGCCGGGGCTGCCGCCGGAATCACAAAACTGCCCATGCACAAATTCTTGCTTGCCTGCTGGATCGGGCAAACGATTAAGATGACCGCCTTTGCCTATGCTGGTGCCGCATCGCTACATTGGCTCTTCTCATAATCATGCAAAAACGCAAACGAACCTACTTTTTCAATGATCTGGGGGCGCAGCTACTCGTTCTCTATTTAATCATCATCATTCCGGCACTCGGTACGCTGCTCGGCTTTGATTATCTTGCCGGGCAACGGATTCAAGTTGACGTGCGCGCGAACGATCTTTCCCTCGCGCAGGCAATCGCACTTGAGACCGATCTATCCATTAGCCGTTCGCTACAAGCTGTCGAGGGCTTATCCCTTTATCCGGATGTTGTCCGTGCAGACAAAGGGGGAATGGAAGATATTTTCTCGCTTGTCATAAAAACTCGTCCGGACGTTAATCTTGTCTATCGTCTTGATCAAGAAGGGACGATGCTCTACCACTACCCGGAGGGACCCGGCTCTACGGTTGGTAAAGATTTTTCACACCGCGATTATTACCAAAGCGCTTTACGAGAACAAAATCCACTTGTCTCGAAGGGACGCATTTCACCGACCACGAATCAAGCTGTTGCCACCGCTGTCATGCCGCTTTGGGACGGGCGAAATTTTCTCGGCGTGGTTGCTACCAATATCAAGCTCGAAAGTTTAAGTAAAACCATTCAAGATATTTACGGCAGCCGCCGCCCTGAAGAAGATTTTGAGATTGTCATCATTGATTCAAATGCACAAGTGATTGCTCATCCGGAATCTGCGTATTTGCTTCAGCCTGCCGATGCCATCTTGCCGGATATCTACGACCCACTACTGGCAGGCAAAAGCGGCACTCGTATTGAAGTAGACACCAGTGGAGAAGAACGCCTCTACACCTACGCGCCCATTAAAAGCGCCGGTTGGGGAGTGATTGTTAGCCGCCCAACAGCCACCGCCTTTGCAACGCAGCAAGCCATTCACCGCGTGACCATTATCGTTGTTGCCACCTTTATCGCACTTGGCATCTTGGTTTGGGCAATTCTCTCCCGCCGCGTGATTATGCCCATCGAAAGGCTCGCATCAATTAGCCGCGCCATCGGCAGTAATATCGGGGTCAGCGATGTCGAGAGACGCCGTGTGAACCAACTTTCCAGACGTCCTGATCAGATCGGCTACCTAATCCGTAGTGTTTTGCGTATGGAGAGTGCCATCGCCATGCGCATCGATGAACAGGAAACCCTGCTCGAAACCAGTAAAGCCGTTGTCTCTTCGCTTGATCTTGAAATCGTGCTTGACCGCATTCTCGAACAAGTTCAAAAATTATTTAACGTCCAAATGTGCGCGATCGTTGCCCTCGACGAAGACCACAATACCTTTCGCATTCGCGCCAGCCGCGGCTTATCCAAAAAATATGCTGCCCAGCTTGCCATTCAGCCCAGCAACCCAAATTCGATCACGATGCGGGCTTTGCGCTCACAAGAACCGATCCAGATCAGTAACACTGAAACTGACACAACCTTTAAAGCACAACGTCCGCGAGCCAAGGCTGAAGGCTACCGCTCGTTGTTGGCTGTTCCGCTCAATACACAACATGCACCGCAAGCAGCCTTGATCGTATTCCGTCCGGACCCGCACGTCTTTACCCATAACGAGACCCAGTTGCTGGTCAACTTTGCGAATCACGTTACTATGGCAATCGAGAACGCCACCCTCTACACGCGCAGCGATACACGCCTGCAACAGCAAACCCGCCGCATCGAGGCACTCGTCTACTCGATGAGCGATGGGCTGATTCTCAGCAACTTAAGCGGAAAGGTCATCTACACCAATCCACGCATTCGCGAACTTGCCGACCTTAATCCCGAAGATATGCAGAACGCCACCGTAGACAGCCTAATTAACGGCATTCTCAGCCGCACCAATATGCCCCAAGTCATCCGTCAACGCATCGACAACGCCATGCTTGGCGGGCAAAAACAAGGCGTCGAAATTCCCCTCTTCATCCATAATCGGCGCGTTGACCTGCGTTTGCAAATTTTCGATGTTACCGACCACTCCAATAAACCGATCGGGCGTGGCTTAATTCTGCGCGACGTCACCATCGACCGCGAGATTGATCGCATGAAGTCCAGCCTAATTTCCACCGTCTCACACGAGTTGCGCACCCCGCTGGCAGCCATCAAAGGCTACGCCACTACTCTGCTCGCCGACGATGTGGAATGGGACCCCGAATCACAGCGTGAATTTCTAAGCATTATTTCAGAAGAGACTGATCGCCTCAGCGCGCTGGTCAACAGCTTGCTTGATCTCTCACGCATGGAATCGGGCAATCTCAACCTCTCGCGCGTGGAATGCGCAATCGACACCGTTATTGAACGCGCTTCACAGCGTGCCCATCTCGCAGAAGGAAACACGCTCGCGATCGCTCTTGCCCCGAACCTGCCTCCGCTATATGCAGACCCGCCCCGTCTCGAAACCGTGATTCGCAACCTGATCGAAAATGCCGTCAAATATGCCGGAGAAGATGCTAAAATAGAAGTTTCAGTGAGCGAAGAAAACCAAAAGATCGTCTTCCGTGTTAAAGACAACGGACCGGGTATTCCGAAAAGCGAACGTACCCGCATCTTTGAGAGCTTCTATCGTGTGGACACAAGTCTCACACGCCTTGCCAGCGGTGCCGGTCTCGGATTAGCCATTTGTAAAGGACTAATTCAAGCACACGGTGGCGAAATTTGGGCAGAAGATGTCGAAGAAGGCACGAGCATCGCCTTTTCTCTGCCCGTCAAACCGTCCGAAGAGTAAGCCTCATTTCATTTTAGAAAAGGGAAGCAGACCGTATGACAAGTAAATCTCCCACTGTTCTTGTTGTCGATGATGAAAAACCCCTGCGCGATTTTGTACGCCGTAATTTAGAAGTGCGCCACTTCCGCGTTGAAACCGCATCCAATGGACTTGAAGCCTTAGCAATCTTCAATACCCAACCCGTAGATTTGGTCATCATGGATATTATGATGCCCCACCTCGATGGCTTGGAAACCACGCGCCGCATCCGTCAGACTTCGCTCGTGCCAATCATCATCCTAACAGCCTTAGGCGAAGAGGCAGATAAAGTCCGCGCATTCGATATGGGGGCAGATGATTACCTCACCAAGCCCTTTGGCACCGGAGAGCTTTTAGGGCGCGTCAAAGCTGTCCTGCGGCGCGCGCGCTGGACAGAAACCGCCACAGTCAACGAGCGTGTGGTACGCGGTGATATCATCGCCGATCTGGAACGGCACGAAATCACCGTCCGAGGGAAATTACTCAGCCTAACGCCAACGGAGTTCAATTTACTGGTCTACATGATGCAAAACGCGGGCAAGGCATTATCACACCGGTCGATTTTGCAAAATGTTTGGGGACCCGAATACGGCGAAGAAGCCGAGTACCTGCGTGTTTATATGGGAAAACTGCGCCAAAAGATCGAGGAAGACCCACTCAAACCAGCATATCTGTTCACCGAACGCGGTATCGGCTACCGCTTTAAAGGTTAAGCTTAGAAAAACTTATTAATCAACTTAAAAGAGCGTTTCAAAATTCCATTCAGGAATTTTGAAACGCTCTTTTCTTAATTCATCACAAATTCACGCTTTAAAAACCACTTTAATCATATTAATAAGCTTAAAAACTCTCTCCATAACAGCTAAAACAAGCTGTATAGCGCCTCTTCAGGCTACTTTTTATTGCTTATTTATGTAAGTACAATTCTTTTTTAGTTTCTTTTTGCATTCATCCATTAGTATTCTATCAATAGGCAAGTCTTACGAAGGCTTGCTATCCTTTTTTTTCCCAAACCCCAATGGAGGAGTAAAATGAAACGTTCGCTCGTCACCTTTTTGTCGCTGCTGATTTTAGCAAGCATGATTTTGGCAGCCTGTGGGGCAACCCAAGCAACTCCTGCTCCTGCGGCAGAAGAACCTGCCGTTGCAGAAGAACCCGCCGCGGAAGAACCGGCTGCGGAGGAACCGGCGGCAGAAGAGCCTGCTGCTCCTGAACCCGTAGAATTGACAATCGGTTTCACATCATCCGTTACAGGCAAGTATGAAGTTTCATCCAAGCGCCAGGTTAATGGTTTCACCTTGTGGATGGATCAAGTCAACGAAGCTGGTGGTCTGACCCTCAGTGATGGCACAGTGGTCACTTTTGCATCTCAAACCTACGATGACGAATCCAATGCTGAACGCGTGCAAGAGTTGTATACCCGCCTTGTCGTCGAAGACGGTGCTGACTTCCTGATTAGCCCTTACTCTTCAGGTCTGACTGCGGCAGCATCTATCGTTAGCGAGCAAAACGAAAAAGTTATGCTCACCACGGGCGCCGCTTCGGATGCCGCTTATAAGACTGGCAATACGGGGCTTTTCCAGCTATATACACCCGCCAGCTTGTACATGTCTTCCACCGTTGATATGCTCAATGATCTCAATCCTGACGCAAAAATCGCCTTGGTATACGAAGACGTAAAATTTGCGACATCTGTTGCACAAGGCATTAAGCCCTACCTAGAAGCAAATGGTTATGAAGTCGTTCTCGAAGAAGGCTACGCTTCTGACACAGCCGATTTCGGTCCGCTTGTCAACAAAATTACGGCATCGGGCGCAAACGTATTACTTGGTGGCGGTCACTATAACGATGGTACCGCGCTAGCACGCTCGCTCTATGACCGCAACGCTGGACTGGAATTGGTTTACCTTTTGGTCGCTCCTGCCGACACCAAATTCCCCGAATTGGGCGATGCTGCACTCGGCGTTGTATCATCCAGTCAATGGGAATTGAAAGCCACCCACACCGAAGCCGAAGCTGCCGATTTGGGCATGGAATGGTTCGGACCCACCGGTGAAGATTTCGCCGCCGCTTATGAAGCCGCGTATGGCGAAGCTCCCACCTATCACGCCGCTGGCGGCTATACTGCCGGATTGGTATTGCAAAAAGCGATCGAGGAGGCTGATTCTGTCGATTCTGCGGCAGTCAAAGATGCCCTGAATGCTATGAATATGATGACATTCTACGGCGGCATCCAATTTGATACAAGCGAAGAAGCTCACGGCTTACAGATTGCACACAAGATGGTTGTTGCGCAATGGCAAAAAAATGATGCAGGCGAATTTGTACTCGAGATTGTCGCTCCTGCAGGCGTTGCTACCGCCGACCCTCTTTACCCTATGGGCGCTACTGAGTAGTCGTTTTGAAAAGGCATCCCCTCAGCTTTTCTTTTCAAGGGATGCCTTTTTTATCCACTATCATTCTCTCCGCAGATGGAGAGAATGATAGTGAAATATATCCGTTATCAGCTTATCGGGAGTATTTATGCAACAAATCAGTTTACTTCTAGCATCTCTGCCAGATGGTGTCCTGCTGGGTTTCGTTTATGGTGTTGCAGCAATGGG
>JANTFU010000059.1 GCA_024763295.1 Anaerolineales bacterium | reverse complement strand
ACCAACGCTAACCCCCCTCTGTCCTTCGGACATCTCCCCCCTTCGGGGGAAGGTTAGGAAGGGGGATGCTCAGAATCAAAAAAGGGACTGTCTTCACAGTCCCTTTTCTTTTTGTGTGTTGGCGCTAAAGAGCGACGACGTTCTCGGCTTGGGGTCCTTTTTGACCCTGCACAACGTTGAATTCGACGCGCTGACCTTCTTCAAGGTTACGATAACCATCACCGACAATAGCGTTATAGTGGACGAAAATGTCGCCGCCTTGTGCACGTTCGATGAAACCGTAGCCTTTGCTGCCATTGAACCATTTAACGGTTCCTTGTTCTTTTTCAGACATGATTTGGAACTCCTTTCATAAAAGATATTGCTGTCTCGCATGGGTTCCAAATCAAAAAACTTTACATTGTCTTAGAACTTCTGTTAATCAAGCAAAAAGAGTGTACCCTACAAAAGAGATTTGTGCGAACGAGTTTTGAGATTGCTTCAGTTTATAATAGAACTCTCATAAAGCTATTCGATGGTATCCCATGACAAAACAAACCCTTTTTCTATTGACGCTGCTCTTTCTTTCCGCCTGCAATATGCCTGCCGCCGTCCCAACACCAACGGCAACGCCCATCCCACCAACCGCCACAAACCTCCCCACAGAAACACCCCGCCCAACGGCAACAGAAACCATCAATCCTACAGAGACGCCCGTTCCAACCGCTACGCTAACGCCCACCTTCACACCTACACCCATCCCAACCTACACCACGCTCCGTGCCGAAGTGCTTCAGCGCGCCAATTGTCGCTATGGTCCCGGTGCGCCCTATCTGTATAAATATGGCTTGGTGGTCGGCTCCAGCATGGACGTGATCGGTCGGCTTGACGATGCCAGTTGGGTCGAACTCCAAGCCATCGGCGGAGACAATCCTTGCTGGGTCAAAGCCGATCTGGTCAACATCCAAGGCGATGTTTTCAGCGTCGAGCCTGTCTATCCCGACAAAGCCCCACTGCCCGTTTCGCCTTACTACGCCCCGCTTGCCGTCAAAGATATCAGCCGCGCGGGCGACCAAGTCACCCTCACTTGGTACGGGCAAGCCCTACGCGCAGGCGACGAAGAGTACACCGGCGCACCGCTCTACCTCGTCGAAGTTTGGGCTTGCGAAAACGGCGCGTTCAAATTCACTCCCTACGGGCTTTCGGTTGAAGTACTCACCGTCACCGACCAAGCGGGCTGCGACCAACCTTCCCATGCACGCCTATACTTCTCCGAAAAGCATGGCTATGGCGGTCCCACCCTCGTCGAATTCCCCTAGAACTGCATTGCACTTGAAAAGTGCGTTGCAGTTCGGCATTGCCTGACACCCCGATGTGCATTTATGATGAAAAAAACTCTTCTCTGGATTTTCGCGGCAACCCTGCTCCTGACAAGTTGTAGCATCCCAAGCCCAACACCGCCACCCCAACCAACTACCGCACCCACACAAGCGCCGCCGAAAACGCCCTCGCTTCAACCTGCTACCGTTACACCGACCTTACGCCCACCCCCAACAGCGACCGCCACCTCGCGCCCCCTCGCTGAGCGCGTGCTCATCATCTCCGTCGATGGCTTACGCGCGGATGCCGTTAACCGCTTCGACATGCCCAACACCTATGCTCTGATGCAAAGCGGCGTCTATGCACTCAACGCCTACACCATCTATCCATCTGTAACGCTGCCCGCGCACGCCTCCATGCTAACGGGGATGTGTCCTGATAAAACCGGCGTTGACTGGAATGACTATCTCCCCGAAAAGGGTTACGCCGCCAGTCCATCTCTCTTTGAAGTTGCCCATAACGCAGGTTTACGCACAGGCATGGTCGTTGGCAAGCAAAAGCTCCTCCAAATCACGCCGCCCGAAAACCTTGATCTCTTCGACTTTGTCAATGATCGCGATAGCGTTGTCGCCGCCCAAGCCGTTTTGCGCATTAACGAAGGCTTTGATTTGCTCTTTGTGCATCTCCCCCTCGTTGATGGATTAGGGCACGAATATGGCTGGATGTCACCGAATTACATCACCGGCACCTATCGCGCGGATGAAGCCATCGGGATGTTGTTGGCGGCATTAGATGACGCCGGCATCCGTCAGGGCACGCTGATTTTGGTCACTTCCGATCATGGCGGGCATGATACGTCGCATGGCAGCCGTCTGCCGGAAGATATGCAAGTGCCCTGGATTTTAGCGGGAGCAAACCTAAACTCCGCGAGCGTTGCGCGAAAAATCAGCACGGTTGATACCGCTGCAACGGTCGCTTATGCGCTTGATCTGCCTATCCCTGAAATCTGGGATGGCGTCCCCGTTTACGAAGCCTTTGGCGAGCCTGCGCCCGCGCGCGTTGATAGACCGTGTGAGTAGGCTACAGTAGTTTCGCCAATGTTCAAGACAGGCTAAAAAGAGATTTTTTTGCCCGTTTTTCTTATTTTCTTGCGTGTTTCGTGTTGCGTAAGTCAGAAAATCATTACGCAACACGCAACACGCTTTAAGTGAATTTTACAGCGCAAAGAGCGTAAACACAAAAAAGACGAGCTTCGCAATGACGTAGGGAGTACAAAAAAACCGAGCGCCTTTGAGACACTCGGTTTTTTGCGTTTAAGCCTACTCTCCAATCAAATTTTCTGGCTTCAAAATCTCATCCAGCTCTGCCTTGCTCAATAGTCCCTTTTCCAGCACGATCTCAGTCACACCGCGCCCTGTTTGATGCGCTTCTGTTGCCACGGCGGAGGCATTTTCGTAGCCAATATACGGATTAAGTGCGGTCACAATCCCAATCGAGTTATTGATCATCGCTCGCAGCAACTCACGATTAGCGGTGATGCCAACCACGCAGCGTTCCGCGAGTGTCAAACAGCCCTGCCGCAAAAAGACGAGACTGTTGAAAAGGTTGCGCACAATAATTGGCTCAAAGGCGTTCAACTGGAGCTGCCCCGCTTCGGCAGCAAACGAGACGGTTATGTCGTTGCCGATCACTTCAAAGGCAATCTGGTTGACCACTTCGGGGATGACGGGGTTGACCTTGCCGGGCATAATGCTCGAGCCGGCTTGTACAGGCGGTAGGTTAATCTCGTTCAAGCCCGCACGCGGACCAGAAGAGAGCAAGCGCAAATCGTTGCAGGTTTTCGAGAGTTTCACGGCTACACGCTTGAGCACGCCCGAAAGTTGAACAAAAGCGCCCGCATCCTGTGTGGCTTCGACCAGATTACCCGCCGTTTGCAACGAAATTCCCGTAATCTCTGATAAATAATCACACACGACGGTGGGATAACCTTTCGGCGTATTGATGCCCGTTCCGATTGCGGTTGCGCCCAAATTTATTTCCTGAATCAGCTTGGAGGCTTCGCGCAGACGTTCGCGATCTTCACTGAGCATCACCGCAAAGGCGTTGAACTCCTGTCCAAGTGTCATCGGGACGGCATCTTGCAATTGGGTGCGCCCCATTTTCAAAATATCGGCAAACTCAGCGGCTTTTTGTTCAAAAGCTGCTTGCAAGACGCCCATCGCCTCGACGAGTAGATCAATCTTCGAGTGCAGGGCGATTTTGATGGCGGTGGGATAGACATCGTTGGTGCTCTGGCTCATATTCACGTCTTCAAGCGGATGCAGGGATTTGTAATCGCCAAAGGGCTTGCCGAGGTATTCGAGGGCGCGGTTGGCGATGACTTCGTTGGCGTTCATATTCGTAGAGGTGCCGGCACCGCCCTGAATAATATCGACAACAAAATATTCGTGCAGTTCGCCTGCCATTACATCGTCACAAGCGCGGACAATCGCATCCTTTTTTTCTTCGGCGAGTAAACCGAACTGGTGATTTGCCAGCGCAGAAGCCTTTTTAACGGCAGCCAAGCCTTTCACTAGTTCGGGGTACGCTTTAATCTGCGTCCCGGAGATAGGGAAGTTTTCAATCGCGCGCAGGGTGTGGATTCCGTAATAGGCATCTGCTGGAACTTCGCGTTCGCCAAGTAGGTCGTGTTCGGTTCGTATGGTGGAGCTTTGAGTTGTCATAAAGAGTATCCTTTGTGAATTTTGGAAAAGTAGGGCGATTATAGTTGGCAACAGATTAGTCAGCAATAGCGCATTACATGAAACGATTTTATTATGGAAGTTTCAAGTTAGGTATGATAAACTTTTCTCGCCCATAATAAAAGAATCCATTCCATGTCCAAAAAACAACGTCTATTTTTCTTTGCGCTGCTATTGGCAGCACAATTTTTATATTTTCCCATCAACAAGCTGGTAAAAGGTGGGGGCATCCTTCAATTCCCCTGGGACGCTCACATTCCCCTCTGGTCAGTTTGGGCGGTACCCTACTTGCTTAGTCTACTTTGGTGGTTTGGCAGCTTTATTTGGGCAGCCTGGAAAATGGATGGCCAACTTTTCCGTGCCTTTGTCGCTGCTACGCTTGCAGTCATTCTCTCCAGCTATCTCATTTACATCTTCTATCCCACTTATCTCGAACGCCCCCAAGTCACAGGAAATGGCTGGACAGTGGATTTAATCCGCTTCATCTATAGCCAGGATCGCTCCTACAACGTCTTTCCGAGTGGGCATACCTACACTAGCGTCCTTATTGCCTTATTTTGGTCAAAGTGGTATCCAGAAAAACGCTGGCTATGGATTGGGATAACCGTGATTGTCCTGCTTTCGACTCTTTTTACTGGTCAACACTATACCGCAGACCTGCTCGGCGGAACGCTCCTGGCGTGGGCAGGCTATCGTTATGGACTCTGGTATGCAGAGAAAAAGCATCCTCCACTAAACCCTGAACCATGAGTCTTCATTACTCCCCGTACATCATCCCCGTCGTCATCTCCCTTTTTATTATCGCGCCTCTTGCCATCTGGTCATGGAGCCGATACCCCGCGCGCGGCGCCAGATGGTTCTCCGGGCTGATGGTCTTCGCCTTTATCTTCTCATTTTTTTATGGCTTGGAGATACTCAGCACCTCGCTGCCTGAAGTTCTCTTATGGTCCAAGTTCCAGTACATTGGTTCGCTCAATCTCAGTGTAATGTGGCTCTTTCTGGTTTTTCTCTATACAGGCAGAGAAAAACTGGCAACGGCTCGTTATATCATTCTCGCCTATATTATTCCCGTCATCATATTTATTCTTGCTGCCACAAATGAATTCCATGAATTGATCTGGGCAAACCCGCGCATCAATCCAAACTCATCTTTGTATATTCTGGACTTTGATCTGGGCATTGGGTGGTGGGTGAATATCTTCTATGGCAATGCTCTGCTCGTCACCGGGATGATTTTGCTGATTGCAAGATATTCCCGAGCGAATCAAGTGATCCGTCGACAGATCATCGCTCTCCTGCTTTTTATGGGAGTCAATTGGGTGGCAACATTATTCTATGTGATGGGCAAAACACCAAATCACCTCAACCCAGCCCCGCTTACCTTTTCCATTGGGGGCTTGATCATCGCCTGGAGTCTTTTCCGCCATCAATTTTTCGATATTGTCCCGATTGCCAAAGACAAGATCATCAACGAAATGCAAGAGGGCTTGATCGTTCTCGATCATAAAAACAGAGTTGTGGACATCAACCCCGAAGCGCAAAAGATTGTCAACCAGCCCGCAGCGACGCTGATAGGCAACCCCATGGATGAGATCATGGTTGACCATCCTGAGTTGGAGGAAAAACTTGGCAGGGATAGCGCCGGGGATGCCCAGCATGTGGAGATCACCCTGCCGACCGAAAATGGAGAAATGCGCAGTTTCGACGTGCGCGTCTCGGTATTAAAGGATAAACATGATCGCGTCACCGGGCGTCTAATGTTCTGGCACGATATCACCGAACGCGTCAAACAGGAACAAGCGACAAAATTAATTCTTCGCGTTACACAAGAAGTTAATCAGGCACAGGATTTTAAGTCTGCCCTGAAAACAGCTTTGGAGATCATTGCTGAGCACGCTGATTCGACTTTTGCAGATGCCTTTCTTCCGAATGAAAAAACAGACCGATTGGAAAACGCAAATATTAGTTGTTTCAGAGGTGAAAATATTGAAACACTTAAAAAGGTCGATGCCGAGAGGCAGGCATATACTTTTGCACGCGGAGAAGGGCTTTCCGGTCGCGTCTGGAGTTCCGGCGAGCCTGAGTGGCAGCCCGATGTTTCAGCGCTAGAAAGTGCTGCCTCGCCTCGTTTGCACCTTGCATTGGAAGCAAATCTGAACGCAGCCTTTGCTGTTCCTGTTAAGGATGGGGATATGGTCATTGCCGTCATGGCTTTTTACATGCAGAAAGTCCGTGCGAAAGATCAGTATATGATTGATCTGATTTCTATCGTAGTCATCCAACTTGGGGCTATATTCCAAAATAAACGAGCAGAAGAACAGATAAGAATCAATCAGGCACGCTACAGGGACATCTTTCTCAACTCTCCTGTTGCCTTATGGGAATTAGATTTTTCTTCCGTCAAAAAAATATTCGATCAAGTGGGCGAGAATCTCAATCTGGATGAGATCGAAAACTACATGCCTCTTTTGAAGCAAGCCGCTCTCGAAATCGAACTGAGCGATTTCAATCAAACCTCCTTGGAGATTTTCGAACCTGCTAGAGAAGATCACGTCAGAAAAGAGTGGCTGAATGTTGTCAATACCGGCGATACCCTGCAAGCGCTTGCCAAAGGCATGTACACTCTCTGGCGGGATGGTGATTTTCCTGCCATCGAAACGCCGTTGCGCTCATTTCAGGGAAAAGATATTGATGCCCTTGTCGATGTTGCGGTTGGTACGGGGCATGAAACCGATTGGAGCAGAATCATCCTTTCAGCCGTAGATATCACAGAGCGTAAACAAGCTGAAACCCGTCTCCGGGACCTTTTCCTGACATCACCGGTTGCTCTTTTTGAAGCGGATTTCTCTGCAATAAAAAATCGCCTAGATGCTTTTGCAAAAGAATATGGGGATGTAAAAGACTATATCCTCAAGAATCCCCAAAGTATGCAAGGCGCTGGCAGTTCCGTGCGTATGCTGGATGCCAACTTAAAAGCTATAGAGCTTTACGAAGCCGATGATATTCCCAAAATGCTCGCAGGTTTCCGGCTTGCCATTAGCCCAGATTCGATGATTGCTCTGCGCGATGGCGTGATCGCCTTATGGGAGGGAGAAAACGAATACCCCATCGAAACCACCCATAAAACCCTCAAAGGCAACAAAAAGAATGTCGTGGTACGTTTTTCAATTCGACCGGGCTACGAAGAAAGCTGGGAATATGTGAACATCTCCGTAGACGATGTGACGGAACAGCGTGCCGCCGAAGCGTCCGCCCGTCAACTTGCCTCCGCGGTAGAAGCCTCAGCCAGCAGTATTGTGATTACCGATAAAAATGGCAGCATCGAATATGTGAATCCCTCCTTTGAGCGAAATACCGGCTACAGCAGTGCTGAAGCGCTTGGAGAAAATCCACGCATCTTGAAATCAGGCAAACATTCTGATGAATTTTATGCCCAAATGTGGAAAACGCTCACCAATGGTGAAATCTGGCAAGGCGAGTTAGTGAACAAAAAGAAAAACGGCGAACTCTACTGGGAAACAGTCTCCATCTCCCCAATCCCGGACGATACGGGCAAAATCCGCCACTACGTCGCCGTCAAGGACGATATTTCCAAACTTAAAGAAGCTGAAAAACGCATCTCCCAACAAAACGAATTTCTACAAGCAATTATGGAGGGCATCGCTGCGCCCTTCTATGTTTTAGACGTTCAGGATTACTCGATTGTCATGGCGAATGAGGCGGCAAAACGCTCAGGGATTGCCGAATCAAGAACTTGCTACGGCATGACACATCGCCTTGATGCACCATGCAGCGGTGAAAATCATCCCTGCCCCATCCAGCACGTCGTTACTCACAAAAAACCCTTTACCATTGAACATAAGCATTACCGTGAAGACGGCACGACTTATGATGTTGAAGTACACGGCTATCCGCTTTACGATTCCGAGGGCAACGTGATTCAGATGATCGAGTATTCGCTCGACATTAGTGCCCGCAAAGAAGCCGAGCGCCGCGCAAAGCGCTTGCTGACAGAACAAATCGCCGTGCGTAAAGCCCTTGAAGCGATTACCTCCTCGCTCGATATTAATACCGTTTTGCAGCAGATTACCCAAGAAATTAGCGAAGTGCTGGATTGCACCAGCACCTATCTCTGGCGCTGGGATGCAACGACGCATGTTGGCAAGGTGGCAGCAGAATACTTTAGCCCACAGGCAAGCGAGCGCGAACGGGTTTCATCGTTAGGGCAAGAATATGAAGATCAAGACCCGGGCTTCATTGCCAAAATTAAAACAAATCAGCATGTCATTACCCAACTTGGCGAAACAGCGGTTGCTCCAAAATACGAAGAATATTTGCGCAACCGCGGCGTAAAATCGACCTTGCATATTCCCATCCAGTGGCTGGGGGAGACAATCGCCTTCATCGAAATTTGGGAAAGCCGCCTAGCGCGCGACTTCACCACAGACGAGATTAATCTTTGCCAGCATATTGCCAACAATGCTGCGGTTGCCATCAATAATGCCCAAAACTATGAACAAGCCCAACAGGAAATTGAACGCCGCCGTGCAGTAGAACGCGAACTGCGAAAACTCTCCAATGCGGTCGAACAAACAGCCAGCGGCATTATTGTCACCAATACCAAAAGCGTGATCGAATTTGCAAACCCGGCGGCAGCACACATCACCGGCTATACAGAAAGCGAATTACTCGGTCAAACTCCCAATATTCTAAAATCCGGTATGCACGCAGAAAGCTTCTACGAAGAACTTTGGGATACGATCCAACAAGGTAATAGTTGGCATGGAGAATTAATCAATCGCCGTAAAGACGGTTCTCTCTACTGGGAATCGCAGATTATTACACCGGTTAAAGACCCAGCCGGAGAGATCACCCACTATGTTGCGGTCAAAGAAGACATCACGCAATTCAAAGAGACGCAAGACCGCCTGAGCACGCTCTCGAAGGCGGTTGAACAAGCCGCAACCGGCATCGTCATCACCGATCCCGCAGGCTCTATCGAATTCATCAATCCTGCATTTACTGCGATTACCGATTACACACTCGAAGAGGTGATCGGCAAAGAGGTTAGTCATTTGCTGCGTTCCAATCAACATGAACCTGCTTTTTATCATAATCTCACACAGACCATTCAGAGCGGCAATATTTGGAGGGGCGAAATGGTCAACCGGCGTAAAGACGGCTCACTCTACTGGGAAGCAGCCGTAATTTCGCCGGTACTGGACGAAGACGGCAATCTCGTGCATATCGTTGAACTCAAAGAAGACATTACCGCCCGCAAAGAACTCGAACAAGCGCTCGCCCTCGCCCACGAAGAAGCCCTCGTCGCCAGCGACATGAAAACCCAACTGCTCGCCAATGTTAGCCATGACATGCGCACCCCGCTCGGTGCCATACTCGGCTACACCGAAATGCTGCAAAGCGGGGTCTTCGAACCGCTTAACAAAGAACAAGATGGCGCTATGCGCGCTATCTCATCCAGCGCTCAACGCCTGCTCGACTTCGTCAATAATCTGCTTAGTCAGGCACAAATCGACACCGGCAAAATCGTGCTCAACAAAGCACCCTTCAACCCAGAAAGACTTGTCAACACGATGGGCGGCGAACTATCCTTTGCACGCTCTAAAGGCTTAACAGTTGAAACCTATATTGATGAAAGCCTGCCGAAGCAGATCGAAGGCGATGCCTACTGGCTTGGACAAATCTTACACAACCTCGTTTCAAACGCCATCAAATTTACACCCGACAAAGGCAAAATCAGCATCGAGATGAAGCGCCGCAACGAAAAAGAGTGGCATATCGCCGTCAGTGATACCGGCAAAGGCATTCCCAAAGAAGCACAAAAATACATCTTTGAATCCTTCCGTCAAGTCGATGGTAGTATTCAGCGTGAAGAACATACCGGCTCCGGTTTGGGCTTATCCATCGTGCAGCATTTGGTAAGATTGATGGACGGTGAAATCAGTCTCGAAAGCGAATTAGGCAAAGGGAGTACCTTCACGGTCGTTTTGCCGCTAATCGAAATTAAGGAGAAATAAATGAGCGATCCCCAAAAATTAGCCCTAATTATTGAAGACGACCCCGCCCAGCAGGATATCTTCAGCCAAGCCATCAAAATGGCAGGCTTTACCACCGAAGTAATCGGCAACGGTGCAGAAGCACTCAAAAGATTGGCAGAAGTGATTCCGCAACTCGTCATTCTGGATTTACACCTCCCAAAAGTTTCCGGTGACGAAATCCTTACCACGATTCGCGCGGACGAACGGCTTGCTTCCGTTCCCGTACTGCTTGCCACCGCCGATCCAATTCTTGCCGAAAGCCTTTCCGACAGCAGCGATTTAGTGCTTCTAAAACCAATCAGCTTCATGCAACTGCGCGAC
>JANTFU010000058.1 GCA_024763295.1 Anaerolineales bacterium | reverse complement strand
ATCTTATTTTGGCGAAACTAAAGTTATTAAGTACCTGAGCAAAAGTTTTCTTGCATTCGTAATGCGACATTTATCGCTTTTTAGGGGTAGGCGACATAAATGTCGCGCTACGTTTTACTAGATTACTTTTGCTCGATTACTTAGTTTTGAGCCTATCGACAGATTAAGAGCGGAATTTCGGTCTTTCGCAAAACTGCATCCACCACACTGCCGAGAAACACTTCCACCATTGAACTGGATTTGTAGCCGCCGATTAAGATAAAGTCGGCACCCACTTCCTCGGCAACTGCCAAGATAATATCGCTGCGCGTTCCGCTCGCGTGGCGAATAAAATTCGCATCCAGCCCTTCCAAATAAGCGTTCGCTTCGTTATAGATCGCATCGGCATCAATCTCGCTATGTTCGATAATCAGCACGCTGAGTTCCGTGTGCCAATTTTCGCGCATATACGCTGCCAAATAGAGCGCTTCTTTTGATTTTGGCGTGCCGTTATACGCCAGTAGCGCATGGCGCAGTGGGGAAGTTTGCTTGCGCACGACCAACATGGGACGCGGACAACGCCGAATCATCGTGCGCAAGCCTGAAGCAAAGCGCGCAATCGGATGATCGCCGGGGGGATAGGAAACCTGTGTAACGATAATATCCGTCCAATAAGAGCGATCACAAGCGACGCGCGCCACAGAACCGGATGTGAATGCCAAAGCCCCCGATAGCCCGGCAGCCTGACAACGCGCCTCGAACTCAACCTTGAGTTGGTCGTGGGCTTCAGTGGAGTTTTCATCTCCAGTTTGGGTGACGTGCAACCCTTGAATTTGACCGCTTTCCTGATTGGCTAAAATGATTGACTGTTCCAATGCCAGCCAATTGGGGTCGTTATGACTAATCAGAGTCAGGATGTTGATGAAGAGTTCGTCTTCTTTTTCAAGGCGTTTTTCGAGTTCTGCGCGCCAAGTGCCCGGCGCCGGGCCAGATTCGAGCGGGTCGGGGATGACAGCATCAAGAATGCCGTAAAGCAAACGCGAGAAGCGGAGCGAAAACTCCTCACTAAATTGATACGTCAGGTCGCCGATAGCATGTTCGGGGCTGATTTGCCAATTTAGATTTTTTTCCAGTTCTGCGCGATGGCTTGAAATCCATAAGTACAGTTCCATTTCGCTGCGTTCGGGGAAGTGACGCAAAATGCCGCGATCACGAATCAGGGTCACAATCGGCATATAGACTTCGTCATGCCAGTGCAAAACAGCCTCTTCGTAGGAAATATCGCGGTGTTCGTCCAAGCCCATAAAATAGCGATGGACTTCGATATGTTCTAACAAAATAGGGTATTGACCGGGTAAGCTGGTACTGAAATCGGTTTCCGGGCGGCTTTTATCCAACTGGGTACGCTCGAAGAACTCCAGTTCTTCGGCTTTGATAATTAAGTCGTCGGGTTTGAGATCGGGAGTGACGTTGACGCGCGTCCGCACTTCACGCACAAAGGCTTGGATGGTTTTAGCGCCCAGCTCGCGTGCCACCGAAACGCGGTGATTGCCGTCAAGCACAAAAAAGGCTTCGCCGATCTGATAAACGTCAATGGGCGGTAAGCCGATCGGACCGGTGGCGGCGCTCATCACGCCCGCCCAGCGTTCCTGATCGCTATCGAAGCGTGGCAGAAAGCTGCGCGTAAAATCTTGGTTGCGTCCGACGCTGCCAACAATCGCATCGAGGGGAATATCGCGCAGAACGGTTTTGTTGCTCTCGACCGCACGCAATTTTTGGCGCACTTCTTCGTAAGAGAGTAGCTCGGTGCTTTCTCCGCTTAGGCGAGCGAGAATCCCTTCAATCGCGGCTTTTTGGCGCGCGCGGCGGAAGTCTTCTGTGGCTTTAAAATATTGAGTTTGTGGAGACATTGTTCTTCCTCGGCAGAGATAGAGATGAACGGCTCTGCCTTGTATCTAAGGCATAAATTAAACAAAGTGCAAAATTCAGTCTCTGAGCGGAGGACTGCGATGTGAAGTCCGCAGTCGAAGAGCGGTTTTCCTGAGAACGCCGTCCTGCGACTACGCTCAGGAACTGTATTTTGTCAACTTCTAAATATTTTCTCTATTATGTGTGTGTGAAATATGCTCCCCAAGTGTACTTTGCTCTGAAGGAGTTGCCAAGTTTGGCTATTATCTGTGATAAGCCGTATAATGTTCCATCCACTATATTACAGGAGGAAATTTGCCATGCAAATTCAAAAGCAACTCTATTTTTTAATCCTTATTTTGCTGTCGGCGTGCAGTTCAAATGTAGAACTGCCTGTAAGTGATGTGGCACCAACTCTGACAGTGATACCGACAGTAAAAGTTCAACCAACAGAAACCAGCTTACCGCCTATGTCAACACCCGTTATACCTGCAGAGGATGAAATCCCTGTTTATGACTTGCCTTTGAATGAAGCTGAAAATCCTGCTACCGCAGAGGCTTGGCGCTATGTATTTAATGACATTGATTTTTCATTTGCTTTTGATTCTACCTGGGTTGTTACACCTGCTGAAAAAGACAGGCTAGATACAGTATATAAGGCAGCTACAGAGAATAACTTGGACGTTGCTTATTGGATAAAGTGGTTTTCTGAACTAGCATTGCAGGATTATGAAGATATGCTCTATTCGATGTGCGCTTTTAAAAACACATCTGAACAGCTTGAACCCGGCAAAACCGTGTTTATGACGGTAGCGCAATTTTATGAGCCGGAAAGAATTGCTGTTCCGCTTGATCGCTATGCAAAGATTTTCCTGCACGATTTGCCTAGTGATGTTGTGCCGAATAATGTTGTCAAAGTCATCTCAGATAGTGGTATGCCGATGGTGATTATCGAAGCAGAAGTTACTGGGGAACCCCCGCTTCACACAACGTATATTCTTGCGAACACTGGGAAAGCTTACCTTGAAATTACTTTTCAAACCCTTGACCCCAGCTATAGCGTTTTAGATGATTTGCGTCTGACTTTACGCTCTTTTTCAACGACATTGCAGCTTGGCTCTGGTGAAGATGAGGAAGAGCCAATTTCCGAAGCCGGGTGGGGGCAAGATACGGCTTATACATTCCTTCATCTACCGGATGGGCAAACTCAAATAACCGACGAAGTGAATCATTATGAAATAACACTACCTCCCGACTGGTATTTTGTTGATTACTCGGGTACTGCCGAGCAAGATCAACACAATGCCAATCTGGTCGCGGATGCAATGTCATCGAGTGCAGGCGAGTTCGTTAGAACAGCATCGAATGTTACTGAGAATACACAAGCAGTTGCTTACTTTAACGAAGCGCCCAACCTTTGGGATGGAAAAGCTCATTTTGCCGAGATAACTCAGGTGCGGCTTAATGAAGGTTTTGTTTTAGATGTTGATGAATATATACATCTAATGTATGGGCTCGCAGAAGGATGGGAAAACACAGAAGTGTTAGAAGGAGCTGTATACGATAATGAAAATGGTGTCCCGATGGATATTCTTTTTATCCACAATCCAGAAACAAATAATACATGGGATACATATAAAACCATTATTACGTTTATGGGGGCAGAAGATATGATTACCATTTATTTCAACTATTTCCCAAGTGGTGAAGAAAATCCTGCGCAGGTAGCGGCAGATTGTTTTTTCCCAATTATTGATTCGATCAAAGTTGAGAAATAGAGACTTGATGCAATAGGCGTATAATATCGTTACGTTAAATATTCTTTTCAAAGGAGTATCCATGTCTGAACCGCGTATTGTTCACCCCCCAACCGGAACCAAACTGACCTGTAAAAACTGGCTAATCGAAGCCCCCTACCGCATGATCCAGCACAACGTCTCGCCCGAAGTGGCGGAAATCCCCGAAAAGCTGGTCGTCTACGGCGGGCGCGGACAAGCTGCTCGCAACTGGGAATGCTTCGACGCCATTCTCGAATCGCTCAAAAATCTCGAAGAAGATGAAACTCTGCTCGTGCAGTCGGGCAAGCCTGTCGCCGTTTTCAAATCGCACGTTGACGCGCCGCGCGTCCTGATTGCCAACTCGAACCTCGTCCCCGCCTGGGCGACTTGGGAGCATTTCGATGAGTTGGCAGCCAAAGGCTTGATGATGTACGGACAGATGACGGCTGGCTCGTGGATTTATATTGGCACGCAGGGCATTTTGCAGGGGACATACGAAACCTTCGGCGCGCTCGCACGCCAGAGGGGCTGGGGATCGTTAAAAGGGAAATTTGTCCTGACCGCAGGTTTGGGGGGCATGGGCGGCGCTCAACCCCTGTCGATTACGATGAACGAGGGAGTTGGTTTGTGCGTGGAAGTTGATCGCGCCCGCGCCCAGCGCCGTCTCGACATCGGCTATGTGGACGAAATGGTTGATTCCCTTGATGAAGCCATGCAGCTGGTGAATGACGCGGTCGCTGCCGAAAAAGCGCTCTCGATTGCCCTCGTCGGCAACGCGGCAGATGTGCTGCCCGAAATGGTCAGGCGCGGCATCACCCCCGATGTGGTCACCGACCAAACCTCGGCGCACGAAGCGTTGATGTATGTGCCCTCCGGCTTGAGCGTTGCAGAAGCCGATCAACTGCGTGAAACTGACCCCGAAAAATATAAAGAAATGGCGCGCAAGTCGATGGCAACGCATGTCGAAGCGATGCTTGCCATGCAAAAAGCCGGCGCAGAGACTTTCGACTACGGCAATAATATCCGCCAGCAGGCGTTTGATTATGGCATCAAAGATGCCTTCAACTTCCCCGGCTTTGTGCCCGCTTATATCCGCCCACTCTTCTGCGAGGGAAAAGGTCCCTTCCGCTGGGTGGCGCTTTCGGGCGACTACGAAGATATTTTACGCACCGATGAAGCCATTCTCGAACTCTTCCCCAACGACGAACACCTCCATCGCTGGATCAAGATGGCGGAGGAAAAAGTCCCCGTGCAGGGACTTCCCTCGCGCATTTGCTGGTTGGGCTATGGCGAACGTGAACTAGCAGGTTTGCGCTTCAACGAGTTGGTGAAACAAGGCATCATCTCCGCCCCCATTGCGATTGGACGAGACCATCTCGATTCCGGGTCCGTCGCGTCGCCAAATCGGGAAACGGAAGCGATGAAAGATGGTTCCGACGCCGTCTCGGACTGGGCGATCCTGAATGCGCTCATCAACGCCGTTGGCGGCGCGACGTGGGTCTCCTTCCATCATGGCGGCGGTGTCGGGATGGGCTATTCCCAACACGCCGGGCAAGTCATCGTGGCGGACGGCACGCCCGCTGCCGCCAAACGTCTCTCGCGTGTGCTGACGACCGATCCCGGCTTGGGCATTGTCCGTCATGCGGATGCGGGTTATGAGAGCGCCATTGCTGCCGCGAAACGGCATGGCATCAAGATGCCGATGTTGAAGTAGAGAATAGGGATTAGTAGGGGCGGGGTCTCCCCGCCCCTACTTTTTATGAAAGAAATTTTATGCGCGTATTAATTCAACGAGTTTCACATGGAAAAGTCTCTGTTGCGGGTGAAACTCTCGCGGAAATCAACAAAGGCATTGTTGTTTTGCTTGGGGTTGGACATGGCGATGGTAAATCGCAAGCCGATTACTTGGCGAAGAAAATCGCCGAGATGCGCATTTTTGAAGATGCAGACGGCAAGACCAATCTCTCGCTTTTGGATGTGGGTGGCGAAGCGATTGTCGTTTCGCAGTTTACGCTTTATGCCGATACGCGCAAAGGACGCCGCCCCTCTTTCATCCATGCCGCGCGCCCTGACGTTGCCGAGCCGCTCGTCGATTATTTTGTGACGCAAATACAAGCGCATGGCATCCCGACCCAAACGGGGAAGTTCGGCGCAAATATGCTCGTAGAGATTGACAACGACGGTCCCGTGACCATCTGGATGGAGCGGGAATAATAGTGCAAAAAAAGCCTCCGATTTTTTTCAAAGAATCGGAGGCTTTTTTGAGAAGATTATCCTTCAAACTCATCCAAAGTCACAAAGCGACTGTGTGCCACATCCTTGATGACATTGTGGCTTTCAAAGATGCGTCCGTTCATGGTGATATACGCGCCGGCTGGCAGTGATTGTACGGCTGCAATCGCGCAGCCGATGTTGAACATAGCGTCGCTGGTTTTGAAGAGCGCCGGTTCAAGTGCGCCGGTTAATACAATGGTTTTGCCTGAAACCTGCGCTTGCAGCGCTTTGGCGGTAGCGACCATTGTGTCGGTGCCATGGGTGACGATGATAAGTTGTTCGGCGGCATCGCGCACGGTGGCTACGATTACGTCACGGTCGGCGGGGGTGATTTCAAGGCTGTCTTTACGCAGAATCGACGTTACGCTGTAATTCAGATCGAGCGGCAATTCGCTCAGTACACGCGAGATATTTGGCTCGCCAACCTGATAGGTGCTTTTGGCGTCAAAATAGACTTTGTCGATTGTGCCGCCGGTAGTGAAAATTTTGATTGCTTGCATTTTTTCTCCGTGAAAATGTAGGAAATAGGTGAGCTGGTCTAACATACCTTAAATGTGATGAGATTCTTAACTGCTAATCTTCACGAATTTTCGCGCAGATTAGCGTAGATTTGCGGTTTTTTTCTCAGCATTTTTACTTCTTCACGATTAAGCGCCGTGCTACCGATAAGGAATGAAAATTAAATAACCTACATAAAAACACGGAGCACGCAGAGCTTAAGAGAAAAAACAGAGAAAAGCTCCTAGTCACATGACATTTTGTTTTTGGAGGTGGTTGAGTAGGTGAGCGGAGCGAAAAGCGTATCGAAGCCACATATTTCGGCGATTTTTGCTAACTTGTTGGTTTCGATACGGCGAAAAGCATCGCCTACTCAACCAACGAACGCTTTTATGAAAAAATGTCATATGGTTAGAAAAACTTCGTGAATCTCCGTGTTTTCTGTGGTGAAAAAAGGACGGGAAATCTTGTGGATAGTTAACTTGAGTTTCGCCTTGAAAAATCAGGGTTGAAAACGCATTTCGTATTGCGTATTGCGTAATTTTTAGGGACTTACGCAATACGCTTTACGCAATACGGGCTAAAAACGCTTTCAAATGAAGGAGTTTTAGCCCGTTTAGAAAATTGGCGACTAATTCTCATTCCTTGCTAATCAAATAGCGTTTTGCAAACGCCGTTCTCAAGCTGGGAAAAAGCATCCAAAATCTGCTTCTTATTCGTGCGATATTCAGAAAGCGGTGGCAAGGCATCGGGCGCGAAGAAATTAACTGCGAGAGTTTCGTGGCTGGGAGTGGCTTCACCGCCTGTGATGCTGCACAAAAAGAGCAACTTGTAGGCATGGTAATAAGGCAAATCTTCGGGGCGTTTAACACGGTTGGCATCATACACGCCCACCACACTCTCGGCACGCACTTCAAAACCGCTCTCTTCCCAGACTTCACGAATGGCGGCTTGAGAGGGGGAATCGCCCACGTCAGCCCAGCCACCGGGCATTGCCCACGCCCCGTCGCTTTGCTCTTGCACGAGTAAAATTTTACCGTCGCGGATGACGGCAGCACGCACATCCACTTTGGGGGTGATGTAGCCGGGTTGCATGGCGAAGCTCTCAAGAATCGCTTCTTTACTTAATGCAGTCTGGTTCTCAATAATTTTTACAGCAATCTCACGCACCTGCTCATAGCGATCGGTGTCGTAGCCATCTTTGGCATATTCCAAGCCCACTTGTGTGATAGCTTGCAGTTTGCGGGCAATGTTTAGCCATTCGGGGGTTTTCAACTTTTACTCCATTCTTTCATCGCGGAGGGCACAGAGAAAAACTTTGTGATATTGTAGCGTGACATTCATGTCGCTCTATGGGGCAGTTAAAAAACTCTGTGAACTCAGTGTTTTCTGTGGTGAATTATTTCAAAAACTCACGCGCTTTGGCGGTCATCTCCGCATCAACCTTGCCGCTCTCTTCCCAGTGGTCGAGCAATTCGGGCAAGCTGAAAACGCTGTGCAGTTTATAGCCGTGCTCGCCCATAAAGTCAACGCCTTCGGGTTGGCGGTCGATTAGGACGACAATATCTTCTACATGCAATCCAACGGAGGATAATTTTCGGATGCCCTCCAGCTTGGATCCGCCAGAGGAGATTAAGTCGTCGATGACAACCACCGTTTGACCGGCTGCGAAAACGCCCTCGACCTGAACCTTGGTACCGTACTCCTTGACTTCTTTGCGGGGATAGACCATGCCCCAACTACCTTCGAGTGAGATCGCAGTCCCGATCGGCATGGCGGCGTAAGGCAGGGCAGCGAGTTGCTCGAATGCCAGCCCGCGCATGATCTCGGCGTAGGCTTTTGCGGCTTCTTTCAGCAACGCAGGGAAAGCGACCAGTCGCCGCAAGTCAATATAAATGGGCGATGTCGCCCCAGATTTCAACGTAAATTCACCGAATTTAACACAGCCTGCTTCGAGCAAGCCATCGGCGAGGAGTTTGTTTTTCATAGCATATTCCTTTTTTGAACCGCCAAGAACGCCAAGTTTTTAAATTTTTTTCTCTGCGTTCTCTGCGTCTTGGCGGTTAGAGACCTAATTGACTCTTTACCTGCAAAATCTCATCGCGTAGTTCCGCCGCCGCGCGTTTTGGGCTTTCAGCTTTGGCGATGGAGCGCGAGACGTTGATGAGCATCCCTTTGCCATCAGCCCGCAGACCGGCTTTGAGCGCGGTTGCCAGATCGCCGCCCTGCGCGCCGACGCCCGGGGAGAGGAACCACAAATCAGGCGCAGCCGCACGGACATTGGCGAGCGCTTCGGGTTGGGTCGCGCCGACGACGAGACCGATGTTGTTGTTCAAATTCCAGCGTTGGGCATTTTTTGCGACTTGGATGTAGAGGGGCTGGAAAGAGGAAAGAGGTAAGAGGGCGTCATCATCTTTCATCTTGCCTCTTTCCTCGTCATTCAAAACCAGCATGTCTTGCAAATCGCTCGCGCCGGGATTGCTCGTCTTACACAACAAAAACGCACCCTTTTCAGGGACATTGATGAAAGGCTCAATCGAGTCTTTGCCGAGATATGGATTGAGCGTAATGCAATCCGCGCCGAGGTGGTCGAAGGCGGATTTGGCGTAGGCGGCGGCGGTGGAGGCGATGTCGCCGCGTTTGGCGTCGAGGATGATGGGGATCATTGACCCCATGCGCTGCGATTCGGCTTTGATGGCGGCGATCAGCTCGGAGAGGGCATCCCAGCCTTTTGCGCCGAAAAACTCGAAGAAGGCGGCGTTAGGCTTAAAAGCTGCGGCGTAGGCAGAGGTTTCTTGTACGATACCCAAGCTAAATTCAAGAGCGGCTTCGGCAGATGCTTCGGGCAACATCGAAACGTGCGGGTCCAGTCCCACGCAGAGCAGCGAGGAGCAGTCATCCACGCGGCGTTCCAAAAAGCTAAAAAAAGTTTCCATGATTGTTTTTTTACCACGAAGAACACAAAGGGACACAAAGAAAAAGCTTTAAAAACTTCGTGCTCCTTCGTGTTCTTTGTGGTGAATAAATTACGCTTTACCAAGAACCATTGCGAGGAGCGCCATGCGCACATACAGCCCGTATTCCATCTGGCGGAAGTAGGCGGCGCGGGGGTCTTTGTCGAAGGCGGGGTCGATCTCGCCGACGCGCGGCAGGGGGTGCATGACGATCATTTCTTGCTTGGCGGCTTGCATCACTTCGGGGTTGATGACGAAGGAACCAGCCACTTTTTCGTACTCGGCGGGGTCTTCGAAGCGCTCGCGCTGCACGCGGGTGACGTAGAGCACGTCGGTTTCGGGCAGGACGTCGTCGAGGTTGAGATATTCGGCTTGCGGGATGCCCTTGGCGGCGACTTCGTCCAGCACTTCTTTGGGCATGCGCAGAATATCGGGCGAGACGTAGTTGAGCTTGACATCGTAGAGCGTCAGCAGGCGCGCCAGCGAGTGGACGGTGCGCCCGTATTTCAGGTCGCCAAGCATGGTGATGGTTTTGCCGTCGATCTCGCCGACGCCGAGTTCAGAGAAGATGGTGAAAAGGTCGAGCAGCGCCTGTGTGGGGTGTTCGCCGACGCCGTCACCCGCGTTCAGGACGGGTTTTTCGGCGGCATCCGCGGCGATGGCAGCCGAGCCGACTTCGGGGTGACGCAGCACAATCACATCAGCGTAGCATTCGAGCGTGCGGATGGTATCCGCCAGGCTTTCGCCCTTCGATACCGACGAGTATTTGACATTATTGATCGGGATGACGCTGCCGCCGAGCCTTTCCATCGCGGCGAAAAAGGATGACGAGGTACGCGTGGATGGCTCATAAAACAAATTCGCCAAAATTTTGCCTTTAAGCAAGTCAAAGGTGCCAACGCGCTCGACCATCCCGTGCATTTCGTGCGCCACGCCGAAAATATAGTCGAGATCGGCGCGGTCAAATTGCTTCACAGACAGGATGTCTTTGCCGTACCACGGCGAGTGGACGTTATCGCCAAAGGGTAGGTGGGGGGATTGGGGGGAAGTGGGCATGGGTTCTCCTTAGTTTGGATCGTTTTTTAGTTGGGTAGTTTTTGGTTGATACATTGATTTTTTGATAGTTGGAATTTGGGAGTTGGGAATTGGGATTTGGGGGACGACACA
>JANTFU010000057.1 GCA_024763295.1 Anaerolineales bacterium | reverse complement strand
GTGATGAAAGCGCCGGCGTCGCGCTGTTCTTCAAGCCATTTCAGGTCGTCAAGATATTCGGGTTTGATTTCTTTGACCTTGGCGAGCAGATTTTCCAGCTTGCGGGCTTCGGCGGCTTTGGCGTTAATCTCTTCGGGCGTGCCATATTTTTCAACGACAGCCAGAAAATCATTCACGACACGCTCATCGGGATTAAGCAAAACAGCGTTAATCTCGTCGAGACGTTCGTAGGGAATTTTGAGTAAGTTGCGTAAATCCATTTATTCCTCCGTAAAATATTGTAGGGGCGGGGAAACCCCGCCCCTACAAATCTAATCTAACATATCCAGCAGTTCGTTATATTCGTCGTCTTTCATGCCAAAATAATTTTCTTTGGCGGGGAAGGTCGTGTCTTTGACTTCCTTGACATATTGCGCGAGACCATTACCGATCACTTCACCGGCGTTCCCGTAGACTTTTGCCATACGCGGCTTGAACTTGGGATAAAGCCCAAACATATCGTGATAAATCAACAGTTGACCGTGCGCATCGGGACCCGAACCAAGTGACATAATGATGCAGTTTTCAGCGCGCTCGGTAATAATCTTGCAAAGCCGGTCAGGAACCAGTTCAAGCAAAATCGCGAAGGCACCCGCTTCTTCAAGGGCTTTGGCGTCATCGACAATCTTCTTCGCAAGCGCGGCATCTTTGCCTTGCACGCGGAAACCACCCAGCGAAGCAACCGACTGCGGCGTCAGCCCCAAATGCCCAATCGCAGGGATACCGGCATCCACAATCCCCTTGATGCGCGGCGTCATCGCTGCACCGCCTTCGAGCTTGATGGCATCACAATTGGCTTCTGCCATAAAACGCCCTGCATTGCGGATCGCATCTTCGGTGCTGGCTTGGTAAGTCATGTAGGGCATATCGCCAACAAGAAAAGCGGTCGGTGCGCCGCGCCGTACAGCCGAAGTATGCCGGATCATGTCGTTCATCGTTACAGGCAGAGTTGAATCGTAACCGAGCATGGTCATGCCGAGGCTATCACCGACCAAAATCATTTCCACGCCTGCTTCTTCCTGCAAATAAGCAGTCGGATAGTCGTAGCAAGTCAGCCACGAGATAGGCTCACCCTCCTCCACTTTCTTAAAGAGATAGGGTAAACCGATTTTCTTACGATCTTGGGTCATGTCTTCCTCCATAATTGGGGTTAATTTGGCGTATTTAGTATAGAGAATTCACATCAATCTCGCAAGGGAAAATATCACTTCTTACAAACTTGACTTGGAATGTGGTGAAGCAATTCTATTGCCCGACGCAGAGTCATCGCTACAATACACAGCTGTGAATTGACATCCGCACGGCATCGACTACAATAGATGGCATGAAAAGTACAACCGCCGCCATCACGATTGAAGGGCTATTAAAGCAATGCCCTGATCAATATTCAATAGCCGATAAAGAGCTTATTCAACGCGCCTATCGCGTTGCAGAAGAGGCGCATCGACCGCAAAAGCGCGCATCGGGGGAACCGTACATCACGCACTGCTTGGCGGTCGCTTCAATTCTGGCAGAGCTACAAGTTCCGGCGGCGGTGGTGGCAGCAGGCTTATTACACGATACGGTTGAAGATACGGATATTACCCTCACAGATTTGCGGGAAAATTTTGGCGGCGAGATTGCCAACCTCGTCGATGGGGTTACGAAGCTGACCAACCTGCCACGCGTCTCTCACGACGAGGAACTCCTTCGTCAGGCAGACTGCGAGGAAGAGGAACCCTGTGAACAGGAGAGCGAAGCGGAAGATGAGTCCAAGAATAAACCCGCGCTGCTCGGTCGTAATCCGGATTTAGCATCTGAAACTTTGCGCAAAACTTTTTTGGCAATGGACAATGATGTGCGCGTGGTGCTCATCAAGTTGGCAGACCGGCTGCACAATATGCGTACGCTCGGCTACATGCCCGATCACAAGAAAAAGCGCATTGCCAAACAAACGCTGGATATTTTTGCGCCGCTAGCCAATCGCATGGGGATTTGGCAAATCAAGTGGGAATTGGAAGATTTGGGGTTTCGCTACACCAACCCCGAAAAATACAAGGAAATTGCGTCACAGTTAGCATCACGCCGCGAGGAACGTGAGGCGCAGATTAAAGAGATTACGGATGAGTTGAAGAAGATTTTGGAGAACGAAGGCATCAAGGCAGATGTTTCCGGACGCCCAAAGCATATTTACTCAATTTATCGAAAAATGGTTACGAAGGATAAACCCTTTGAGATGGTGCGCGATGTGCGCGCAGTGCGCATCATTGTGGATGATGTACCTGCCTGCTATGCGACATTGGGTTTGATTCACACGCGCTGGCGTCCGCTGCCAAACGAATTTGACGATTATATTGCTGCGCCCAAAGATAATTTTTATCAGTCCTTGCACACAGCAGTGCGCCACGACGATGGCAAACCGCTCGAAGTCCAAATCCGCACGCACGAGATGCACGAAAACGCGGAATACGGGATTGCCGCACATTGGCGCTATAAAGAAGGCAACCGTCAAAACGACTCGTATAACGAGCGCATCGACGGCATCCGCCGCATGATGGAATGGCGCAGCGACGTAAACGATGCAACCGAGTTCGTCGAAAGCATGAAGACGGACGTTTTTCAAGATCGCGTTTATGTCTTTACGCCGGACGGCGACATCATCGACCTGCCTGCCGGCTCAACACCGATTGACTTTGCCTACCACATCCATACCGATGTCGGGCATCGCTGTCGAGGCGCGCGCGTTAACGGCAAACTGGTTCCGTTGAGCCACGAGCTAAAAACCGGCGAGCAAGTTGAAATCCTGACAGCGAAGCGCGGCGGTCCCAGCCGTGATTGGCTGAACGCCAATTTAGGCTTAGTCAAAACCCAACGCGCCAAATCTAAAATGCGGGTTTGGTTCCGCAAACAAAACCGCGAGCAAAATATCAATCAGGGACGCACGATGCTCGAAAAAGAGCTTCAGCGCATTGGCGTCAAAGAAAAAACCAATTTCGAAACGCTTGCCCGTCAAATGGGCTATCGCTCGCCTGAAGACCTCTCGCTTGCCATCGGACACGGGGATATTTCGGTCAACTCCGTTGTTACCGGGCTGACCGAAGAAAATATCCCCGAAGAGGAACTCCTGCCCACGAGCGTCAACACGGCGCCCGACACAGACACATCCATCCGCGTGGTGGGGCTAAAAGGTTTGCTGACCACCATCGCCAAGTGCTGCAACCCGACACCCGGCGACGAGATTGTGGGCTACATCACGCGCGGACGCGGTGCCAGCATCCACCGTAGCGACTGCCCCAATATTTTGCGCGCCAAAGACCGCGAACGCTTGGTCAAAGTCACCTGGGGCTCCAATGTGCGCACATATCCGGTGCCTATCCGCATTACCGCCTTTGACCGCAACGGATTAATTGGCGACATCACGCATGTGCTCTCAAACGACAACATCAACATGATCGACGCCAGAGTTAAAGTCAACAAAGGCGCTGCTGAAATCAACCTAATCATCGAAGTCACCAATCTCAAACAACTCAGCCGCCTGCTCGCGCGCATCGAAAACATTCCCAATGTCCTAGAAGCCCGGCGTAACAGACCGGGCTAAACAGTATTCGGTATTCAGTTATGTCTCTACTTCCCGTAAAAGAAGCCCTTGATCGTATCCTTGTATCTTTTGACGTCCTCGACTCCGTCCATGTGCCGCTTAAAGAAACTGTCGGACGGGTACTCGCGGAAGAAATCGTCGCTGCCACCGATCTGCCGCTTTTCGACAATAGTTCGATGGACGGATTTGCCGTCCGCGCTTCGGACGTGATTTCGGCTGGGTCGGCAACGCCAATCCGTTTGCCCGTCGTTGACGATATCCCCGCAGGCACGATGCCCACGCACCAACTTCAAGCCGGAGAAGCCGCCCGCATTATGACCGGCGCACCGCTGCCGGTTGGCGCCGATGCCGTTGTCCCTGTCGAAGAAACCGACGTCCACGAGCGCGCCAAAGAAACCACGCTGCCCGAAAGCGTTGCCATTCTCAAAGCCGCACAAGTCGGCGCAAATATCCGCAAACGCGGGGACGACATTAAACGCGGCGACTGCATTTTGCCAAAAGGCTTGCGCCTGCGCCCACAGGATTTGGGGATGCTCGCCATGCTCGGCATCGCCGACGTGCCCGTTATCCGCAAACCGCGCATCGCCCTGCTCTCCAGCGGTGACGAGTTAACGCCCATCGGACAACCGCTCGGCGAAGGCAAAATCTATGACGTCAACTCCTACACCCTTGGCGCACTGCTCAAAGCCAACGGCTGCGAGATCATTCCGCTCGGCGTCGCCGCCGACACCCCAACAGCAGTCGAAGCCGCACTTGCCAACGCCAAAGACGCCGATTTAATCGTCTCCTCCGCTGGCGTAAGCATGGGCGTGTTCGATTTCATCAAAGAGACCATCGAAAAGAACGGGAATTTAAACTTCTGGCGCATTAATATGCGTCCCGGCAAACCGCTTACCTTTGGACATTATCAAAAAACGCCCTTTATCGGGTTGGCGGGCAATCCGGTCTCGGCATTTGTCGGCTTCATGATCTTTGTGCGCCCCGTTATCAAAAAAATGCTCGGCAACCCCAAAGACGACCGCCAACTCAGCCGCGCCATTCTGGCGGAAGCCATCCAATCCGATGGACGAGAATCTTATCTGCGTGCCAAAGTGACGCGCGAAAATGGCAGTCTGACCGCCCGCCTAACGGGACATCAAGGCTCCGGCAACCTTTTTTCGATGGTGCAAGCGAATGCTTTACTGATTGTTCCTGCGGGAGTAAAATCCCTACCCGCTGGCACAGAAGTGGATGTCTGGCTTTTGGACTAAAAACAATGTGCGCAGTTCCCCCACTGTTCTTCGGACATCCCCCCAAAAAAGGGGAAGGCTAGGATGGGGGATTAATACGAATAATCGTAGACTTCTTGCAAAAGTCTGTTTTTCTCCTGTTCCCAGCGCCGTCCTCGGCGCGGGTTTCTCATAAATATCGCCGCCGGGGACGGCGGCTAAAGCACCTAGGCAAGAGGTCTAGTCTAAAAAGGAACGTCTGCGTAACATCAATTACAAGCTGCATTTTGCAAAATTACAAACAATTTTTTACAGGACACTATGAAAAAAACAACCCTAATCGCCCTCATCGCCGCCATTATCGGCGCAATTAACGCCATCTACCTCTCGTGGATCAAATTCTCCCACAACGAGACGCTCTGCGCCCCGGGACTGGGCGACTGCTTCACCGTCAACACCAGCCGCTACTCAGAAATTTACGGCATCCCCATCGCCATCTTTGGCTTGGCAGCTTTTCTCTTTATCATCGTCATCCTCCTCGGCGAATCGCGCTGTTCATTTTTACAAGAAAACGGCAGTCTAATTCTCTTTGGCGTTAGCCTAATTGGCGTCCTGTACTCTGCATACCTAAGCTACCTTGAAGCCTACGTCATTCTGGCTTGGTGCCCGTTTTGCGTTTTATCCGCAATCATGATTCTCACCATTTTCATCACTTCCATTTTCCGTCTCAAAGAAGAATTCTAAAGGAGAGTTCGCATGCCTCGGATCCGCTGTCTTTATGTCGACTGTACCTTTCTGGACGGGGGCTACTGTAGCGCAGCCAACGTGCAATTTGATCCTGACATGGGGTGTACCACCTATGCCCCTCTCGGCGAATCAGACATAATGGATGACGAATGGGAAGATAACATCGAAGAAGACACCTATGACGATTGGGAAACCGAAGACCTCGATCTGGATGATGACGACTTCAGTGACGAAGAAGACGATTGGTAAAATCTGCGCAACGCCCATTATTTAGGCTTGATTCCATTAAAACAAAAACGCCGCAAAAAGCGGCGTTTTTTGCTTGGTGCGCAGCAACATCACTTTCCCATCAACTCATACAGAAAAACGCCTGCCGCAACGCCCAAATTTAACGATGTGCCCTTGCCGCGCATCGGCAAAGACAAAAGTAAATCGCACGCCGCAATCTGTTCATTGCTAAGTCCCTTCTGCTCGCTGCCCAAAAGCAGCACCCAATCTTTTTGCGCCATCTCCAACGTGGAAAAATCACTCACCCCGTGCGCAGATGTGCCCAGCAAGCGCAAGTTGCTTGTCCGCACCCACGCCAGAAAATCCGTGAAAGATGCACGCACAACCGGCTTCCAAAAGAGCGCGCCCATACTTGCCCGCACCACTTTGGGATGATAGATATCAACGCCGCCGTCCAACAAAATCAACCCGTCCGCACCAACGGCATCAAGCGTGCGTAAAATCGTCCCAACATTGCCCGCATCCTGCGGCGAGATGACAGCCACACCACGCCGAAAAGGCTGCAACTCGGCAAGCGCGGTTGTGCGCTGTCGCACAGAGGCGAGAATCCCTTGCGGGTTCTCCTTCCCTGCCAGAGCGCGGAGTAGGTCAGCAGAAGCCGACTGGCAGCGAATTCCTTTTTGCGCGGCAGCAAGCAAAAGGTCACGAGCGTAGTCGCTGGTGAGCAGATCAGGAGCGTAAAGAATAGTATCCACGTCCCAATCCGCCTCGACCGCTGCCCCGACATGATGAATCCCCTCGACTAAAAACAAGCCGGTATGCTTGCGCGTTTTCGCTTGCGAAAGCGCGCGAAACTCTTTGATGAGCGGGTTATTACGGCTGGTGAGCATTTCTTTTTCGGTCATGGGCTGATTGTACATCAGTTTTGATGTACACTTAGAAACTACTTGACAGACGTGCGTCGCACCAATTTCGATGAAAAAATGTCCAAAGATGTTTTTTTGCTCTTTTACAAGCAAAATGTCCATCGAATTAGGTGCGGCGCGTCACAGCGTCCTTTTTTGATTAGAGACAGAAGGAAGAAAAAATGAAGAGAAAGATTTGGTTGCTTTTGATGCTAAGTTTTGTCTTGGCATTTACGGCTGCATGTGGCGACAACACACCCGCCGCTTCTCCCACAGAAAATGCGGCAAACGCTCCGACTGCTGTGCCGCCAACAGTGCGCCGACCCAAATTCCTGCCACCGAAACACCCAACGAAACTGAATTTCCACTGCCTGATGATGCAACCAATGTGAATGTGGCTGCGGATGGCATAGTAACCTTTCAAACGGCGTTAAGCATGCCCGATGTGGTCACTTTTTACCGCTTTGCCTTCCCTGATTATACGGAACGCGAAGATTTGACCGTTTTCGGCGATACGTTCAAGCTCGTTTTTGACGGACACGAAAGCGGCAAAGCCGTGATTGTGCAGGGATTTATTTTGAACGAGCAAGGTGTTGTTAGCGTCAGTATTCAGCTGGGGGATGCGTAAGTTGCTGGCAGAATTCGCTTTTTTCCTTTGATTAGACTTCTTGCAAAAGTCTGTTTTTCTCCTGCGCCAAGCGCCGTCCTCGGCGCGGGTTTCTCACAAATATCGCCGCCGGGGACGGCGGCTAGAGCACTTATGCCAGGTCTATTATGAAATATCTCGATAAATTTCCCAAGTGGCTGCCTGCTCTCCTGATGATGGTGGCTATTTTTACATTTTCATCTATGCCAGCGTCAGAAATACCCTCGTTCGATTGGGCGGATTTAATCGTCAAAAAAGGCGCTCACATGTTAGGCTACGCGCTACTGGCGCTCGCCTATCTGCGCGCCTGCGACGACGATTTTCGCAAATGGAAATTGATCTGGTTATTGGCAATTCTCTACGCCGCATCGGATGAGTTTCATCAATCCTTTGTCGCCGGACGCGGCGCAAGCGCGATTGATGTAGGGATTGATGCGATTGGGGCTGGCTTGGGGTTGTGGTGGGTAAGGAAAAGGAATTCGCTTAAAAAAAAGTAGGGGCTGGGTGACCCAGCCCCTACTCAAATTCAAATGACTCAACCCCTACTCAAATTCAAGCTCAAATTCTTCGTCTTCTGAAAACTCGCCAACACGCTCGATTTCAATATCGCTGAAAAGACCTTCCTGATAGGCATGGATACGGTGGCGTTTCACCAATTCCAACATCGCAAGGAAGGTCACTGCAATTTCAACGCGGCTCTTGGCACCATCAACGATTTTTTGAAAGGTTGTGCGCTCTTCTGCCGTCAAAAACGCAACAATATGCTGCACTTTTTCACGAATAGTCACTTGCGGGGCACGGATAACCGTCCCCAACTCGGCTTTTTCGGCTTCGCGTGCAAAAATCGTTTCCGCGGCATTGATGAGATCTGCCAAAGTCACATCCCCCATCTCGAAGCGGGTTTCAATTTTGGGCGGTGCAGCGACGCGCAAATAAGTGCGCAAATCCTGTCCGAGCCGTTCTTTCATCCAACCCGCTACTTCCTTGAACTTCTTGTACAGTCGCAACTGTCTCGCCAGGGCTTCGCCGGGGTCTTCCTCACCCACTTCCCGCACGGGCGGACGCGGCAGCAGCGCTTCCGACTTGATCTGAATTAATTTTGCGGCAATCACCAAAAAAGCAGAGATTTCTTCCGCATCCATTTTCGATTCAAGCCCACGAATACGCTCCAAATATTGATCCGTCACCAACGCCAAAGAGACGCTCGTAATATCGAGTTCTGCGCTCTCGATCAGGTTGAGCAAAAGATCGAGCGGTCCCTCGAAAACGGGCGTACTCACTGTGTAGGTCTTGGCTTGGTGTTGAGCGATACTGATCGTCATTAAGGCGCGATTATAACAGTAAAAAGCTACAGCCGCCGTCCTCGGCGGCGCTTAGCTAAATTCTGCGCCGATGACGGCGCAGAGAGCGTTTACTACGGTATAATCATCGCCATGACAAATTTGACCCACATAGATGAAACCGGCAAAGCCCACATGGTGGACGTGGGCGCCAAACCCGACACCGAACGCACCGCTGTTGCGCGCGGCGAAGTGAAAATGCTGAAAACGACTTTTGACCTGATTGCCGCTGGCAGCATGAAAAAAGGCGATGTGCTCACCGTTGCCCAAATTGCAGGCATCAACGGTGCAAAACAGACCTCCAACTTGATACCGCTATGTCATCCCTTAGCGCTCACGCACATCTCGGTCGAACTCGCGTTGGACGCAGCGTTGCCCGGCGTGCAGATTACCGCATCCGCCCGCTTGCGCGGGAAAACGGGCGTCGAGATGGAAGCCCTGACCGCTGTCTCTATCGCCGCCCTAACGATCTACGACATGGCAAAAGCCGCCGAAAAGACGATGGTGATCCAGAATATTCGGCTGGTTGAGAAGCATGGCGGACAAAGCGGTGATGTAGTAAACGAGTGAAGCACCGCGTGAAACGTAAAACGTGAATCTCCAACTCACGCATCACGTTTTAGATAACCTTTCCTAGAAAAACAAAAAACGAGTCCCCTCATGCACACAATAAAAATCCTCTTCTTCGCCACCTTCCGCACCCGCGCAGGGATGTCCTCTATGGAACTAGAGATTAAAAACGGTTCAACCGTTGGCGAACTCAAAGAAATTCTGGTTGCCAAAATCCCCGCGCTCGAAGCCTCCCTGCATCACACCTTGCTCTCTATCAACCGCGACTTTGCCTTCGACGAGGATGTCATTCCCGAAGGCGCGGAAGTCGCCCTTTTTCCCCCCGTCAGTGGCGGCTAAACACGTTTTTGTGTTCGCACGTTCAACTTTAAACCTTCCAACCTTCAAAGCTTAAAACATGAAACCAACTTTTCCAACAATTTTCTCCATTACCGAAGACGAGATTGACATTAACAAACTCGTCGAACAAATCACGCTCACATCCACGGGCGCGGCAGCGATCTTCACCGGCATGGTGCGCGGCAAAACCACGCGCGAAGGACATGCCCAAGGCATCGCCTACGCCCCGCACGATACGGACTATCTCGAATACGAAGCCTACATCCCTATGGCAGAAGAAAAAATGAAACAAGTCGCTGACGAAATTCGCGCTCGCTGGGACACCATCGAAGGCATCGCCATCGTCCAGCGCATTGGCAAACTCTATCCGCGCACGCCAACTGTCCTAATCGCCTGCACCGCATCCCACCGCGATACCGGTGTCTTTGAAGCCGCACGCTACGGCATCGACCGTCTTAAAGAGATCGTCCCCGTCTGGAAAAAAGAATTCACCCCGAGTGGA
The DNA here is from genome assembly GCA_024763295.1 of Anaerolineales bacterium. GTDB lineage: Bacteria > Chloroflexota > Anaerolineae > Anaerolineales > Villigracilaceae > Desulfolinea. Next base: position 655 of record JANTFU010000057.1, on the reverse strand, counting down.
GAAGAATGGGTCGAAGGCGAGTACATGCCAAATAAAAACGACTGATAAAGTGATACGTGATGATGCAAAAGAAGATTCACGTTTCACGCATCACGTTTTACGCAACACGAAATTCCATTCCCCCCCCGTGACGAACTTCACACACGGGGGTTATCTTTTAGCATAGACTAGAAAACGCGAGGAATACAATAATTATGAAAAAAATTGTCATCACCGGCATGGGCGCAGTCAGCCCGGTTGGACTTACCGTCCACGAGACGTGGCAAAACATCAAAAACGGCGTGTCGGGCGTTGCGCCCATCAGTCGTTTCGACGCATCCGAATGGCTGGCGCAAATCGCTTGCGAAGTCAAAAATTTTGATCCCAAAGCATATATGCCCGCCAAAGAAGCCCGTCGCCGTGACCGCTTTGAACAATTTGCCACTGTCGCTGCCCAAGAAGCCATCCAAAACTCAGGACTTGAGATTAGCGAAGAAAATCGCAGTCGTATCGGTGTACTCGTTTCCTCCGCCATGGGCGGTCTTGCGTCGCTCGAAAATGCTATTTTCACGCTCAAAGATTACGGCGCACGCCGCGTCAGTCCATTTCTCATTCCCATGCTAATGTCAAACGGTGCCGCCGGATTGATTGGCATTGATCACGGCATCACCGGACC
>JANTFU010000056.1 GCA_024763295.1 Anaerolineales bacterium | reverse complement strand
TTGTTGGTGTTGATGCGTAAACGGCTCGGCGGTATCGAGGGAACGAATATCCTGCGCGGGCTGGGGAAGGTGGCGGTCGCTGCGACGGGGATGGGCATTCTGCTTTTTTGGTGGAATCAAGCCCAAATTACGCGCGCCGCGTGGTTATCCGCATTGGGCGGCATCGCGCTCGGCGGGATGGTCTATTTTGGGGTCGTCTGGGTTTTGAAAGTCCCCGAAGTGCGGAGCATTTTGAAGTTTGTGAAAAGAAGGTTGGAAAGATAAATCCAGTTCCTGAGCAGAGGACTTTCTGAAAGAAAGTATGTAGTCGAAGGACGGCGCTACTAAAAACACCGCTCTTCGACTACCGCTTCGATATGCTCTTCACTCCGTTCAGAACTACTCAGCGTCCGCTCAGAGACTGAAGTTTTTACTCCGTCGCGCGTTCTATTCTTGCGCCTAAGGCACGCAGTTTTTCTTCCACATTGGCGTAGCCGCGATCTATCTGGCTGATGTGGCGGATGGTGGATTTGCCTTCGGCGGCGAGGGCTGCCAGCAGCAGCGCCATGCCTGCACGGATGTCGGGACTATCGACTTTTTCGCCGTAAAGCTGTGAGGGTCCCTGCACGATGCAGCGATAGGGGTCGCAGAGGATGATCTTTGCGCCCATGCTGACGAGTTTATCGGTGAAATACATTCTGCCGTTGTACATCCAATCGTGGAACATGACCGTGCCTTCGGCTTGGGTGGCAATGGTGATGACGATGCTGATCAGATCGGTGGGGAAAGCGGGCCAAACATTGGTTTTGATTTCAGGGATGGCGTCGCCATAGTCGGGGACAATTTTCAGGGCTTGGTCGGCGGAGACGAGCAGATCGTCGCCATCAACATCCCAAGTCACGCCGAGACGTTTCATCACATAGGCGACCATATCGAGATATTTGACGCCTGCATTGCGGATGCGGATTTCGCCTTTGGTGACGACAGCAGCGCCCACAAAGGAAATCACTTCTAAATAATCGGGACCAATCGTGAACTCGCCGCCGTGTAGTTTTTCAACGCCCGTGATATGGAGGGTGTTCGAGCCGATCTCGTCGATCTTTGCGCCGAGGGTGTTGAGCAAATGGCAAAGCTCCTGCACATGCGGCTCGGAAGCGGCGTTGCGGATGATGGTTTTGCCTTTCGCTAAGACGGCTGCCATAACGGCGTTCTCGGTAGCGGTTACGCTGGCTTCGTCGAAGAGAATATCAGCGCCTTGTAGCCCGTCGGCTTTGAACTCAAGAATGCGGTCGTAGCCGATTGTTGCACCGAGGGCTTCGAGGGCTAAGAAATGCGTATCCAGTCGTCGGCGACCGATCACATCGCCGCCGGGGGGCGGAAGATGCAGCTCGCCGCAGCGCGCTGTTACGGGTCCAGCCAGCAAGATGGAGGCACGGATGCGTCGGCTGAGTTCCATATCCAATGCCGCCGGATCCAATTTTTTGGCGGTAATCTGCCAAGAGGTTTCGCCCAAATCCTGCACATCCGCGCCCATGCTTTCAAGCAATTTCCGCATATCTTTTACATCGCGGATCATCGGGACGTTGTGCAAAACCACAGGCTCTTCAGAGAGTAGAGTCGCCGCCAACATGGGCAAAGCGGCGTTTTTATTACCAGCAGGGGTGACTTCTCCACGCAGGGGAATGCCACCTTCGATGAGGAATTTTTCCATCAGAATCTCCTTATTTAGGTAAACTGGCACGATTGTAACAGAGAACGATAGCACTTAAGTAAGGGGGAAAAATAACAGAAATGCAAAGGAAATCAAGAGTCTCTTCTGCATTTATCCTATCTTTTCGTTATAATGAAGATGTATGGATGTCACTATTCTCATTCCCTTTCTCGTAGGATGGCTCGCTGCGCTACTCGTAAACTACCTTGCAGATGTTTTGCCAACCACCCGCAAGCTGAGTGCCCCGACCTGTAGGCAGTGTTCTGCCACTTTCGCGTGGACAGATTATTTGCTCCTGAAAAATTGTTCTGCGTGTGAAAAGGCACGCGGATGGCGCACTTGGCTCACACAGCTTTTGGGCGTCGTTCTGAGTGTTTATGTCTGGCTTTCACGCTACGACGTAATCAAAACCCCAACGGATACCTTGGGCTATTGGCTGGCTATGCTTTTGCTGGTTTATCTGGGCATGGTCTTTATCATTGATATGGAACATCGCCTGATATTGCACCCCACAAGTATTGTCGGAACAATCTTGGCAGCAGGATTGGGACTTTTGCTCCACGGCTGGCAGGCAACGCTCATGGGTGGTATCGCGGGCTTTGGCATCATGTATACCTTTTATCTTTTTGGCGTCCTCTTCTCAAAAATGCGTGCCAAACGGATGCGCGCCCAAGGCATCGAAGCCGACGAAGAAGATGCGCTCGGCTTTGGCGATGTAAACTTGGCTGGCATTCTTGGTCTTCTGCTTGGCTGGCCCCTGATCTGGTTTGGGTTATTGCTCGGCATTCTGGGCGGTGGCATTATCAGCCTTTTGCTGGTTATTTTCGTACTCATCCAACAACGGTATAAAGAAAACGCGCTGATGATTTTTATCCCCTATGGACCTTACTTCATTCTCAGCGCATTCATCCTGCTTTATTTACCCCACTGGACCACGAAATTCATTTCTTGATTCATCTAACCTTATATTCCAAAAACAGGTTTTTATCATGAACAATATGCTAAAAAAATCTCCCGCGCGCCGTAAAGGGCAAGCTCTGGTTGAATTTGCGCTTGTCTTCCCTGTTCTCATGGCTGTCGTCATCGGTCTAATCGAAGCCGGTCGAATGATTTTCATCTACGGTTCTAACGTAACCGCAAGTCGTCAGGCAATCCGCTACGGCTCGGCAACTGGCTTAAATGACGGTGGCACCCGAAAATATCTGGATTGCTCCGGTATTCAAACTGAAGCAGAGAGTATGGGCTTCCTTGCAAATGTAACTAATGTACAAATCAAATACTACGATGGTGACACCGGCAACGAAATCCACGACTGCACGGATGGCAATCCAACCGCTGACATGTTCAAAAATGGCGATCGCATTGAAGTTCAGACCACAACCCATTACGAGCCAATACTCTCATTTATCCCGGCATTCAAGGGCTTTGATATGGTATCGAGTAGTAGGCGCACAATCTTTATCGGCATTACCATCGAAGCGACATCCCAAGGGAGTGGCACCACCGGAGGGGTCGAGTTCACAAAGTCTGCGTCTCCAACCTCCTACACCGCAGCCGGCGAAACTATCCAATACAGTTTTAAGGTCGACAACACTGGCTCATCGGGTTTGTCCTTTAGCATTGAAGACCCAAAAGTAACCAATATCGACTGCGGTGGGCAAAGCACCTTAGCCGCGGGCGCACAAATTACTTGTACAGCAAGCTATACAACGACTGATACTGACGTTGCTGCGGGAGACCTGGTCAATACAGCTAAAGTAACCGCCACCTTTGATGATGATGGCAGCGTTAACGTCCAACAAGATAGCGCAACCGTGACTTATGTTGAACAAGCTGTCATCGGTTTTGAAAAAACTGCCGAACCAACCTTTGCAGAGCTAGGCGACACAATCAATTATCATTACACCATCAGTAATCTTGGAAACACCGATTTAGATACCTTCCAGATTACCGATGATAAATTAGGGTCGATTCCCTGCACGGGCAGTATCCCTGTTGGTGGGTCGCCGCTTGTTTGTCAAAAATCCTATACCGTTACCCAAGCCGATGTAGATGCAGGCTCAATTTACAACGAAGCTACTGCTACAGCCGGTAACCTAGCAGGAGCAGTTAGTGATCCAGTCACCGACAATTTCACCGTCGTCACTTCGCCATTGGGGTTAAGTTTTGAGGGAGCTTATTATCCATCCAGTTCACCTTCGCCCAGCACACCACAACGTGAAGGTGATGTGATCGAGTATCGTTTCCAACTAATTAATTACACCGATACCGATATGGACAACCCCGAAATGACGTTGACCATCAGCCGTCAAAATGGCGATGCCGTTACAACGCAACCCGGCACGATTGACTGTCTTGACGATACGCTCAACGCCAATAATGGGCAAACCACCTGTATCGGATACTATACACTCGAACAAGCAGATCTTGACGCAGGCGGTATCCTCCTCAAAACCGCTGTAGCTACAGCAGCAGTCTCCAGCAAATCCTATACATCAAACGAAGTGACAGAATCTTCAGTCAGCACCTATATTACTCCGGATATTGACTTGTCGCTTGAAGTTAGTCTAACAGGATTTGGCGGCACGAATATTCTCAACGAATCCAACCCACCAGTGCTGGATGAACTAACAGATTCAACCCTCTATTACACATACACAATTACAAACACCGGCAATGTAGGACTCGACGGCACCGATTTTTGGATTTACGACACCAGTGAAACCGTTGCCGAAGCGTTCTGCGATGGCAGCTTTAGCAACCTCTTACCCAACGCCACAACAACTTGCACCGTGCAATATGACCTACAAGATGCAGACTGGGCACGTGGCTCAATTATCCATACAGAAGTTGCTTACACCGATTATGTTGCGTGGGATGGAAGCATAATCCCTACCACATCTGATCCGGCGTTTACCTATACGATTTTCACATACGATGGTGACCGCTTAACCCTATCTATTATTGGACCACCCGGAGATAACCCCATTAGTGTAGGAGATATCATCGAATACACATACATCCTGCAAAACACCGGCAGCACTACATTAAGCCCCATAGCCTCTCTGAACGACTATCCTATTACAAGCTCTCTCACCAATCACAGCCTTGCAGGATGTGAAGTTGTTTCTTCAGATGCCCCTCCTGGAGATGTGATTAAAGTTTGTGATGCTTCCTATCAAGTTTTAGCAGCCGATGTGGTTAATGGGACAGAGCTACCAAATACAGGGACAGCCCGCGCAGAAAACTCAGCAGGCAATGAGCTTACCCCTCCGGCAACAAGAACGCTCACGCTTGAGGTTGTTCCTATACAAATTTGCGAATCCGATCAATGGCTTAGCAGCAGAGATTATCAAACTCCAGATACTGTCTTTTTCTGCGATGGAGGCACTTGTGCTGAATGGAAAGCCATTAATGCTGTCGCAAACAGCAATAACCTTCCCGGTTATGCTCCTCCGGGGGCACCGAAGTATTGGGAAAAACAATATACCTGTGTCCTTGATCGCACCTGCGATGTGAGCATAAGCAGCCATGATTTAAATAACAATATTTCTAACCACAGTCTTAACATCCAGAACAACTCCGGTTTCTCTATTGAAATTGAAACCATCACGCTTTCATGGAGCAAATGGAACTTAACAAGCGTAAGTTTGGGAGGCACTTCAATCCCCGGTGCATCATCAAGCTCCAATGGAGGCTTCACTTTACCCGGCGGTCCTTGGATTATTGGTGACTTAAATACCATCCCGGCAAACACCGGTATGAACATGAATTTTTCCAAAAAGACCAACGGTGTTAATGTCACAATCACTTTTACCGACGATTACCCCAATGTATGCTCTGGAATAACCATAAGCGCACCATAAAACAGGTGCTTGCCGAAAAGAACAACAAAAAACATTTACTAAACATCATATTTGATCCAATAATCTATACTTCAAATTAGAAGGCAAGAAATGAAACGAAAACTCTTTTTAACCATACTAATCGTTACACTCGTGGCAGGCTTTCTATACGCCAGGTTCCCCCTTAGAGCTTATGCTAAAAACTCCGCACCAACCGAAGAAGAGTCCGACATATGGGTCATTGCAACAGATGACTATAGCGTCACAATCGGCTGGAAACCTATTGACGGTGCCGATTTATACAGGGTTTTCAAGTGGGCACCAGGAGATAACTGGATTGTTGAAGACCCCACAGGAACATCAGGAACAACATATCACGATGTAACTCTAAATTGTAGAGATGCGTCAACAGACTATGGTGACTTCTACATCGTCAGAGCCTACGACACCGCCAACCAACAAATGTACGAAACAGGCTGGGTACAGGGCGCTCCTCTGAACGATGATTTTGCTAAAGCCATACCCATTACACAAGCATCAATACCTACCACTGAAACTTTATTTACTTGTAATGCAAACAAATATACTGACAACAAAGACCCTGAAATAACTGAATGCAACCTCGGCAAAGGCGCCACCACTGTTTGGTATCAATTCAGTCCAACCGTTAATCAGGCTGTTTCATTTGACACATCAGGAACAGATTACGATGATGCTTTTATCGCTGTTTGGTCAGGGGGACCCGATGATTACACTAACGGAACTCTTAGGTTGATTGGGTGTAGCAAAAACAACCCATCAGTTGCTTTTCAAGCAATGGCAAACACAAACTACTATATAGAAATTGGACAACCAGAAAACTTAGGAACAGCTTCCCTGGAGTTATTAATGCCACCATTATCCACAAAAGCAGGTCAATAAATGACAAGAAAACCTTTGTTCTCCAAGCACGAAAAAGCCCAAAGCCTTGTGGAATTTGCCATCAGCCTAACGTTGTTACTGATGCTTCTCGCCGCCGCAGTGGACTTCGGCATCGCACTCTATTCCTATGTATCCATCCGTGATGCCGCGCAGGAAGGGGCGCTATACGCTTCCATTCATCCAGAAGCAAGTGACTACCCTGATATTCGAGATCGCGTGCGTACAGCATCCGACAGCCCGGTTGATTTAAGTGCCTTTAACCTCTACGCTACACCTGACGACTGCCCTTCTAACGAAAACTGCATCACTGTCCAACTAATCGGAGATGATGCGTGTGAAGGGACAGGCTCTCTCATTACTGTCACCGTAATATACCGCTACCAACTCATCATGCCCTTACTCCCCGACATGCTAGGGGTAACCGAAATTCCGTTGCGCGCGTCTGTCACCAATGCCATTCTCCAACCAGCTTGTGAATCATAAGCAGAAAGTGAAACCACCATGAAAAGAAAGAGAACAGAACAAGGACAAGCGATTGTCTTGATTGCACTGGCGATCATAGGTTTATTTGGCTTGACCGCGCTCTCGATCGATGGGGGGAACGCCTTCTCGGATCACAGACATGCCCAAAACGCAGCAGACAATGCTGCCATGTCAAGCGCTCTTGCCAAAGTACGCGGAAACGATTGGGTAAGCATTGGAGAATCAATTGCCAGCACAAACGGCTACAACAATGACGGTCTCACAAATAAAGTCGACATCTACAGCCCACCCATCAGCGGACCGTACGCAGGCGATGACGAATATTTACAAGTCATTATCACATCCCACATCAAAACCTATTTTGGTGCTGTTGTAGGGATAAAACAGCTCACCAATGTCGTTGAAGCCGTCGCCCGCGTCAAGCCGCCGACAGAGATGTTCCTTGGCAACGCCATGGTTTCAACCTGCACGGACGGCAAAGCCACTTTCGAAACCAATGGTGGTCCGGCAACATTGGTTACCGGCGGCGGCATTTTCGTCAATTCCAAATCAGATGATTGCGCTTTCAAGGTCAATGGCGGCTCCGGCACCTTTACGGTCCCATCCATCTCAGTAGTTGGCGAAGCCTGCTATCCAGAGGGAACTATCGGCGGTGTAGTCCCGCAAGCCGCAGAACAACTTCCTGTCCCCGATTACACTTGGCTGGACGATTTGGTCAGTTGCAACAGCGCTCCAGTCGACGCCTACATAATTTTGGGAACAACACTCACGCCCACTGCAAATGTGATCCGCATTAGCAGTGCCTTCCCACCAAAAGGTATTGAAAACCTCGGTGCAGGCGTTTACTGTCTTGAGGATACATTCCGTATCAACAACACAGGCGCGATACTCAACGGCACAAACGTCACCTTTGTCATGCTCAACAAAGGACTAACCCTAAACGGCGGTGAAATTCGTCTAAGCGCCCCCGAAACCGGCACCACCGCAGGGCTACTTTTTTACCAACCAAGCAACAACACTACCGACGTCGCAATCTCCGGTAATGCCGTTTTGGAATTAACAGGCACAATCATCGCGCCAACTGCCGAAGTAGCCGTCTCCGGTACGCCCGGCACCCTGATTGACGGACAAGTCATTGGTTGTGAAATTACCCTCTCCGGCGATTCTGGCGGTCGCGTCAATTATGATGATGAGAAAAATATCGATGACCCACCACTGATTGGGTTAACAAACTAAAACCCGCGCATCGACCCTAACTTGCTTCCCTCGTCTTGGTAGCCTGCTCCCTTCAGCAAGTTACCGTTTTCTTTTACGCATACGTCAGATATAATTTCGCTGAAAAGCACAAAAAAATAGTACATAAGTCCAACTTTTAAGACCGCATCTCACAAAAAAAAATATAATTGACATATCAAAATTATAAAAAGTTATGCCTTTCAGGAATTCCAATTAGAGAGGAAAAAATGAAACACAAACACACAGAGCGTGGACAAGCCATTGTCCTCATCGCCCTCGCCATTGTCGGCTTGGTTGGCTTAACCGGCTTATCGGTGGATATGGGCATGTCTTTTGCCAACAGACGTCAAGCCCAAAATGCGGCAGACAATGCCGCTCTATCAACCGCCCTGCTAGCCATCCGCAACGAGGGCGCAACTCAGTCAGAGCTTGAAGCCAAAGCAGAAGACATCATGCGCGCAAATGGCTTCAACCCCGACGACGGAACGACCACCATCACGGTTAACCGTCCGCCTGCCGATGGTCCCTACTCAAACTGCAGCAACCCACCGCAAGAAGTTCGCGATCAATACCCCGAGTTCGATTGCAACGAATTCATTCAAATTATCATCAATACAGAGACCAAAACCTTCTTCGCCCCCGTTGTCGGTATCAACCAAACCGCCAACCGGGTCGAAGCCGTCGCCCGCGCTAAACCACCCGAAAACACCATCCTTTTCGATGGAGCAGCCGTAGTAGGTTTAGCCCCAAACGGGAATAGTTTTGAAGCCAAAAGTGCATCAACTACCTGGCACATCAATGGAGGCGGAATCTTCGGAAACTACAATGTAGTCAGGCATAAAAATAGCACAGTCGATATGCAGAGCGGGTATTGCGTAACGGCTGTAAACTCCGCCTATACCGGTGGATGGACAGGTGCATTTCCCTGTACTCCGGTTATCGAGGGCGCTCCTGCATACGCCTATCCAGATGACATCACACCTTTATTACCCCCAATCCCAGCCTGTAATGGCACGGCAACCGTCAATGGCAACACTGTATCGCCTGAAGCAGGCAAGGATGGTAGCGTTGCAGCCTTTATAGACGGTGCTCATTACGAGCCAGGCTTGTACTGCATTAACGATGCTAACGGTAATTTTCACGACACGATGACAGGCACCGATGTCACCTTCTTCATCACGGATACCAACTTCACCTTCAAATTCAACGGTGGCGGTTCAATGGCATTTCAAGCCCCAACCAGCGGTACATACAAAGGCATGTTGATGTTCTCCGATATTACACCAACCCCCTGTACACAAAATATCCATTACCGTGGCAATGGCGGTGCAGAAAATATTGGCACGGTATTTTTACCATCAGCTTGCATCGACGGACGAGGCAATTCAGAAGCCCACAATATTCGCTCCCAAATCATCGGCTATCGGGTAACGTCAAATGGCACAGGTGACCTATACGTTACATTCAATCCAGACGATAACTACAAACCACCCGTTCCTCCCCAAATCGAACTAGCGGAATAATGTATCGCTCATAACCTGAACCTGTCTCCCCTATCTCGGCAGTCTGCCCCTTTTGGCAGGCTGCCGTTTTCTTTTGCCCAATCCCCAAATTCGTGTATAATCCCGCTGCTTGAGAGAAAAACTCCCAAGCGGGAAAGCTAGCGCATGAGCTAGTTTGATAGTTTTTAGTTTAGCAGTTCTGTAGTTAACCACCTAACCACAAAACTATTTCACTACCAAACTAGCTGACGAGGAAGAGGGTTCCCCATTTCATTATGGGAATAGCTCTGCCCACCCCAAATCCAAAGACCAGTTCTTCCCCCAATGGGGGAAGATGTCCGAAGGACAGAAGGGGGAAAGCGAGAGTCAAAATCGAAAGATCAGCGGAAGCCCTCCGGGAGTGCCACCTCCCGACCACCTTTCCCTCCAACAAAACCGATGCTACAAAAGGCGCAGGCAACTGCGCAAATAAAAAGCAACGGAGTGGCGCAGGAAGTTAAAACGTTAGAAAGTTGGAAAGTTTGCATGTTTAACTTTTCAACCTTCAAACCTTTAAACCTGCCAACGTTCAAACGGAGGTTTTCCCATGTGTGGAATCGTAGGTTATATCGGCGCGCAGAACGCGACGCCCATCATTCTTGGCGGCTTAAAACGCCTTGAATATCGCGGCTATGACTCGGCGGGCATCGCCGTGCTGGAAAACGACAAAATCGAAGTGCGCCGCGAAGCGGGCAAACTCGCCCGCCTTACCGAAATGGTCGCAAAATCGCCCCTCAGCGGGCAGATCGGCATTGGGCATACGCGCTGGGCAACGCATGGCGCACCCAGCCAGCAAAACGCCCATCCCCACCTCGGGCAGACGGGGCGCGTCGTTGTCGTCCATAACGGTATCGTCGAGAATTTTCTCGAACTGCGCGACGAACTCAGCGCCGAAGGCGTCAACTTCAAATCGGAGACGGACACAGAAACCATTGTCCACTTGGTAGAACACTATCTCGCCAGCGGACTGAATCTCGTCGAGTCCGCTCGCGCCACCTTCAAGCAAATCGAAGGCGCAAATGTGGTCGTCGTCATGTCTGCCGATGAGCCGGACAAAATCGTCACGGCGCGCATCGGCAACGCGGGCGGCGT
>JANTFU010000055.1 GCA_024763295.1 Anaerolineales bacterium | reverse complement strand
AGGATAATAGTATGGATTTATATTCAAATAACGCAGTTTCAGTGAATGTCGGCTCGCGCTTGCGTGCTTTGCGTGAAGAGCAAAAAATGTCTATTCGTGGTTTGGCACGCAAAAGCGGGCTTTCTGCGAATGCTTTAAGTATGATCGAACGTGGTAAAACTTCACCTTCGGTTAGTACGCTGTATAAGTTGGCAGATGCGTTGGCACTGCCGATTACGACCTTTTTTGGTGAAGAGATTGAGAAAAGCAGTGTAGTCTTTATAAAAGCCGACCAGCGCCCGCGCGTGCCGTTTCAGCGCGGCATTTGGGAAGGACTTGGTGGCGAAAATTTTACCGGTCGTCTTGAGCCTTTTGTGCTGACATTGGAAAGTGGTGCCAATAGCGGTTTACATACGCTGGTACACACCGGGCATGAATTTGTTTTCTGCTTGCGTGGACAGCTTGAATATCAGATTGAAGATAAGTTTTATTTGTTGGAGCCGGGTGACAGCCTGATTTTTTCCGCACATCTGCGTCATCGCTGGCGCAATGCAGGCAGCACGGTCTGTAATGCGCTTTTCTTGTTGAGCGGGTTTGCCGAAGGCGAAAGCCCTATCCAAATGCACTTGAGCAAGAAAACTGAAGATTAAACAACAAAAGAGCGAGTTAATCAACTCGCTCTTTTTTGTTATTTGTCGAGAGATTAACTATACATGCCCCAGTCCAGAGCAGAGGGGTCTTCCATCATTGAGAAGTCCCAAGGTTCCATCCCCATTTCAATTAAGGCGGGTTGCTCAATGGCGCGCTGTGCAGCGTTTTTCGTGGCTTCAATCAGCGCTGGTGCGTAAGGGCAGAAGGGCGTTGTCAGGATCATATAAATTTTTGTCTTGTCATCCTCTATGCTGACTTGTCGGATCAAGCCTAATTGGATGACGTTCATCCCGATTTCGGGATCAACGACCTTAGCAAGTTCGGCGCGCATCGGTTCAACAAGTTCGGGGTGGGTTTCGTGAATATCCCAGGTGACAATATTTAGAGTGTTTTCTTCAGTCATTTTTTACTTCCTATCGCAGGTTTTACAACATAAGTGCAGCGTTCATCGCCGCTGAGTATACACTGTACTTTTTCGGCAGGCACAGCCAACATTTGAGAAATCAAGGTCTGATCCATTGAGCAAATTTCAGGATGGTCTTGTCCAACCTTGTGATACGGGCAGGAAATTTCGTGGATATGGTAGGCTTCGCCTTCTTTTTCCCAATCAACGGTAAATCCTTCGCTGTCAAGTAGCTCTTTGATAAGGTCGAGACGCTCTTCGATGGGGAGGTCTTCAAGCTGATCGGCGTATTCTTCGGCGAGATTTAGCGCCACCTGACTGAATAACTCCTTGACCATTGGATTTGGCAAGGTTTCCTTAAGTTGGTTCAGTAGACGGGTTGTAAGCCGTAAATAGCGCGTGGGAAATTTTTCCGAGCCTTCTTCTGTGAGCGAGTATACCAAGCGTGGACGCCCGACTCCGTGCCGCTCTTCATCTGCTTTGATTAAGCCGGCAGCTTGTAAGCTCGTGAGGTGATGACGCACGGAAATCGGGTTAATCCCCACTTCTTTAGCGAGATCATTTGTGGTTGAACCGGGTTTCTTGAGCAGGGCTTGTAGAATTTTATCGCGGGTTTTTGTCATAGTTTTTACTCTGAATTCGCCCGTAGTATAACGATGAGAATGATTTTTGTCAATATATTAGATAATAATCATAAATATTGACTTTTTATATTTGGCGTGCTATAATCCCGCCGTTCAAAATTCAATTGAAAACATAAATCTTTGCGCGAAAAAAAGCGTTTTACAGGAGAGACAATGGCTAATCTTAGTGTCAAGAATTTGCATGTAAGTATCGAAGAGAATGAAATTCTCAAGGGGCTGGATTTGGAGATCAAAGGTGGCGAAATTCACGCCATTATGGGACCCAACGGTACCGGAAAGTCGACGTTGGCGTATTCCTTAATGGGGCACCCCGCCTATGATATCGTTGATGGGCAAGTCCTTTTTGATGGTGAAGACCTTCTTGAGATGGGTCCCGACGAACGCTCACGAGCCGGGCTTTTTCTTGCGTTCCAGTACCCTGTGTCCATTCCGGGCGTTACGGTGGCAAACTTTTTGCGAACGGCGGTTAATGCTCGTCGACGTGCCGAAAACCCCGACGATAAGGGCATCTCCATCCTTGAATTCCGCAAAATGCTGAAAGAGAAAATGGATCTCCTGAAAATGGATCATGCGTTTGCCGGTCGCTATCTGAATGAAGGCTTCTCCGGTGGTGAGAAGAAGCGTGCTGAAATTTTGCAGATGGCTACTTTACAGCCGAAGATTGCTATTTTGGATGAAACTGACTCTGGTTTGGATATTGACGCCCTGCGAATTGTTTCGGATGGCGTGAATGCGTTGGCGGGTCCTGAAATGGGCGTTTTGGTCATTACGCATTATCAGCGCTTGTTGAACTATATTAAGCCGGATTATGTTCATATCATGTTTGACGGTCGTATTGTTGAATCGGGTGGTCCTGAACTGGCGTTGAAATTGGAAGAAGAAGGCTACGACTGGATTCGTGAAAAATACGAAGCTGTTGCCGCGTAATTTACTGGTATAGGAGTTTTTATGTCCACAGATTCACAAGTGCTTGAAAAAATTGGCGGGCAAGATAAATACGACTTTAAAGATTCGGACGCGCATTATGCTTATAAAGCTGAAAAGGGCTTGAATGAAGATGTTGTGCGCCGCATTTCGAAAATGAAGGGCGAGCCGGAATGGATGCTGGAATTCCGGCTGAAGGCGTTGCGCCACTATGAAAAACGCGCAATCCCGACTTGGGGACCGAACCTGCTCGACCTTGATCTGGACGATATTTACTACTACGTTCGTCCGACCGAACAGCAGGAAAAAGATTGGGATGATGTCCCCGATGATATCAAGAATACCTTTGATAAATTGGGCATTCCTGAAGCCGAGCAGAAGTTTCTCTCCGGCGTGGGGGCACAATACGAATCGGAGATGGTGTATCACTCGATTTTGGAACATCTCGAAGAGCAGGGCGTGATTTTCTTGAGCATCGAAGATGGTCTTAAAAAACATCCCGATATTTTCAAAGAATATTTCGGTACCGTCGTGCCGATTGAAGATAATAAATTCGCAGCCTTGAATGGCGCGGTTTGGTCTGGTGGTTCCTTTGTTTATATTCCGAAAGGCGTCAAAGTGGATTTGCCGCTTCAGGCATATTTCCGCTTGAATATCGCCAATATCGGTCAGTTTGAGCGCACACTCATCATCGCCGAAGAAGATTCTTACGTTCATTATGTTGAAGGCTGTACGGCGCCGACTTACACGGAAGATGCGCTTCACAGTGGCGTGATTGAAATTATCGTCAAACGCGGCGCGCGCGTGCGTTACTCGACCATTCAGAACTGGTCGACCAACGTCTACAACCTCGTTACGCAGCGTGCCAAAGTTTACGGCAACGGCACAATGGAATGGGTTGACTCGAATCTCGGCTCGAAAGTCACCATGAAATATCCCTCCTGCTACCTGATGGAACCCGGCGCACATGGCGAAATCCTTTCGATGGCATTCGCCAACAATGGTCAAATTCAGGATGCGGGCGGTAAGATGGTGCACTTCGCTAAAAACACCAGCTCGAAGATCACCTCCAAATCCATTAGCAAAGGTGACGGGCAGTCATCCTATCGTGGTCTCGTTAAAATTCACGAAGGCGCACGCAACGTCAAAAATAGCGTCGTCTGCGATGCGCTTCTGCTCAATGAAAATTCGCGTACAGATACCTTCCCCTACATCGAAGTTGAAGAAGATGACGTCAGCGTCGGTCACGAAGCTTCCGTTTCAAAGGTCGGCGAAGAGCAGCTTTTTTACCTGCAATCGCGCGGTCTTAGCGAAGAAGAAGCCACCGGTATGGTTGTTTCCGGCTTCATCGAACCGCTCGTCAAAGAGTTGCCGATGGAGTATGCCGTTGAAATGAACCGTCTCATTCAACTTCAAATGGAAGGATCGGTAGGCTAGTTTGTGATTCCGCGAGGAGCACGCACTTGCGACGAAGCGGTCTTGTTGAACATGAGCTTGCTTCGTCGGAAAAGCGCCCTCCTCGCAAAGTCATTCAAAAAATTAGTGATGTGCAAATATGACAAATAAAAAAGTAGTTATTAAAACCGGACGCAAAGTAGCGTCTGCCAAAGCATTCAATTTCACCGCTGAGATGGTGGATAGCGCCAATCCTGTGCTCGGATCGTACCGCGCCGAGGCTTGGTCAGCGTTTGAACAAACCCCTATGCCCACCATACAGGATGAGGCATGGCGGCGTACCGATTTGCGGGAGATGCCTCTCGACCGCTTCCGCATCCCTGAAGCGGGTGCGCACAACGATTTGCCGCCCGTGCCCGATGAATTGCTCAAGCCCATTGTTGATGCTGATGCACACGGCGGGCAAGTTACGCTCCTGCCCGGCGGCTCGGAAATTTCTCTTGACCCCGAATTGGCAGCCAAAGGCGTTGTTTTCACCGATTTCAAAACCGCTGAAAAAGAACATCCCGAATTGCTCCAAAAGCTGATCGGCAATATCGTCCGCGCCGAAGACGGCAAATTTGCCGCCCTCGCTGCCGCGCTCTCCCAAAACGGCGTTCTGCTTTATGTACCGCGCAACGTGCAGGTCGAAGCACCGCTGCACAGCGTTTTATGGGGACCAGGTGCGGACTTGGCACACTTTTCCCACGTGATTGTCCAAATTGAAGCAGGAGCGTCCGCGACTTATGTCCATGAAGTCGCTTCTCCGACCGAATCCCTTGATGCGCACACGCTTTATGCGGGTCTTGTCGAAATTAATGTTGCCGATGGCGCAAATCTGCGCTTCGTTGAATTGCAATCTTGGGGCGACCATGTTTGGAATTTCAGCCACGAACGCGCCAGCGTTGGACGCGATGCCAACCTCGACTGGATTTTTGGCGCGATCGGCAGCCGCCTGACGAAAAACTTCTCTGACCTTGACCTAATTGGGCGCGGGGCAGAAGGGCGTATGTCCGGTTTCTATTTTGCCGATGGCACGCAACATCTTGACCATGATACCCAGCAAAATCATCTTGTCCCGAATACATCCAGCGATTTGCTTTTCAAGGGCGCGCTTAAAGATAAGAGCCGCTCGGTTTGGCAGGGCATGATTCACGTTGCGCCGGGTGCGCAGAAAACCGACGGCTACCAAGCCAATCGCAACCTGATTCTGAGCGAAGAAGCGCGTGCCGATTCAATCCCCGGTCTTGAAATTTCTGCCGACGATGTGCGTTGTACACATGGCGCAACGATTGGTAAAATAGACCCAGAGCCGCTTTTCTATCTGCGCAGTCGCGGTATTCCGCAAGAAGATGCCGAGCGTCTCGTAGTGGAGGGCTTCTTTGATCCCATTATGCAGCGTATTCCCTTCGAGGGCGTGCGCAAACGCTTCCAACAGGCGATCAAAGATAAATTAGATTAAAACACTAGACCTGTCAGGGTTCAAAAAACTGACAGGTCTTAAAATTCTATTTGCGGGAGGTTTCTTATGGCTTTCATGCGTAGTCCCGATAAAGTGCATGAATATCATGTTGCAGATCGTGTCGAAGTTTATTGCGATCACGATGACAAAAACGAAGAACGCGTGCGGGGATGGCTCAAGGGGGTTGTTGCCCAAGTGGATAACAAAATGGTCGCGGTACAATTTCGCGTCAATGTTTACTTAACGGATGGCTGGATGGTGCCGGATAAAATTCTCTGGTTTCCCTCCAACTCAAAGGATATACGACCGCTCAAACGCGCAAAGAAGGAATAATGCCGAAAACGCCCCTGGACATCGGCTTGATACGCGCCGATTTTCCGATTCTTAACCGTGAACTTGCTTCCGGCAAGAAACTCGTCTACCTCGATTCGACGGCAACCGCTCAAAAGCCGATCGCTGTGATTAACGCGATGGACGAGTTCTATCGTCTTAACAATGCCAATATCCATCGCGGCATTCATACCCTCGCCGAAGAATCAACGGCAATGTATGAAAAAGCTCGCCAGCAGATTGCTGACTTTATCAATGCATCCGCAGCGCGTGAAGTGATTTACACACGCAACACCACCGAATCGATCAATCTGGTTGCTTACACTTGGGCACGCGCTAATCTCAAAGCTGGCGATGTCATCATCCTGACCGAGATGGAGCATCACTCCAACCTCGTCCCGTGGCAAATCCTTACAGCCGAACGTGGTGTGCGTCTTGAATTTGTCCCCGTCACGGATGATTATCTCTTCGACATGGATGCCTATCGTGAATTGCTCAAACTTGAGCCGAAGTTAATCTCCTTTACGCACATGTCGAACGTGCTCGGCACGATTAACCCCGCCAAAGAGATCATTCGTCTTGCCCATGAAGCAGGCGCGTTGACCTTGGTCGATGGCGCGCAGTCCGTGCCGCATCTGCCGGTTGATGTGCAGGATTTGGATGCTGATTTTATGGCGTTTTCTGCGCATAAAATGGTTGGTCCCACAGGCATTGGCGCACTCTACGGCAAAATGGACTTGCTCCAATCCATGCCGCCGTTCTTGGGCGGCGGTGATATGATCCGCACCGTCCATTTGCGTGAGTTTGTTGCCAACGAAGTGCCCTATAAATTTGAAGCAGGTACGCCTGCCATCGCAGAAGCGATTGGTTTTGGCGCGGCTGCTGCCTATTTGCAAAACATCGGCATGGATGCTGTCGCCGCCCATGAGCACGAGATGACGGAGTACGTCCTCGAACGTTTAGCAGAAATTCCTGGTATCAAGGTTTTCGGTCCCGAAGCCGAGCATAAAGGCGCGGTCGCCTCCTTTGAGATGGACGGCGTTCATCCCCACGATGTCGCCCAAATTTTAGATAGTGAAGGCATCGCCGTCCGCGCGGGGCATCATTGCGCTCAACCGCTGCATGAAATGTGCGGTGTTCAATCCACGACGCGCGCGAGCTTCTATTTGTACAATACCAAAGAAGAAGTTGATGCACTCGTTGAGGGCATTTACAAAGTTAAAAAGATTTTTGGATAACCAAGTGATATGATTCCGCGAGGAGCGTGTACTTGCGACGAAGCGGTCTCATCTTTCCAAAAGATTGCTTCGGCGGTAAAACTGCCTCGCAAAATCATCTGAATTAGAAGTTTTGGTAAAAACTATGGACGATCTCTACCGACAAATCATCATCGAACGTTATAAAACCCCGCATTATCGCGGACACCTCGATCCGCACGACATTTTCTTTGAAGACGACAACCCCACTTGCGGCGATCACATCGAAATCACCGTGCAGGTTGAAGATGGCGTTGTTAAATCAGCTGCCTTTGATGGGCATGGTTGTTCCATTTCACAAGCCGCTGCCGACTTACTGATTGAATCCATTCACGGCAAGCCATTGGACGAAGTGAAAGCTTTGACGAAAGACGATGTCATCGAATTGCTTGGTATTGAGCTGGGTCCCGTGCGCCTGAAATGCGCGCTGCTTTCGCTGAAAGTGCTCAAAGCGGGTGCCTATGGCTTGGGTAAGGAAGAAGTCAGCGACGCTTTGGTAGAATAAAGCCTCGATGGAAAAAACGAAGGCGCTCTGGCGCATCCCTTTCGGCGGTATTTTTATCGCAGGCATCTTGGCAATTGCCGAAATGCCCAAAATCGCTGCCGAAAAAGAATTTTCTCTTATGCAGCCCAAGTGGCTGCTTTTGATTTTTGGTGTGGGGGTGTCATCTCTTTTCGCTGCGTCTCTTTTCGGACTGAGTTGGACAAAGCATTGGACGAAAATTGAATCAGCGCGTGATGCTTTTTCAAGATTGCTTGCCAAACAAAAATGGCTCGCTGCGCCCCTCCTTGTGCTCGCCTTCGTCGGCGTGACCTTTCTCGAAGTCCAGCCTTATCTCAGTAGCGTTTTTGGCATCCACTACTGGACGAAGATATTTTTCTTTCAAGTTTTTCTGCTTTTGGGTGCGTTTTGTCTCGAAGCCTTTTTTCCAAAACTCTCTTGGCACGAGCGTTTTGCCCTACTCGCGCTGGGGCAGTTGTTGATTTATTATTTCCCCACGAAATTTAATTATTTCACCAATTCGCCCTTTGCCATCGGCTGGACGAGCGATAGCCGTCATTATTACGCTTCGCTCTTTTTTGCCGAAAAACTCTACGGACAAAAATTACCGTTGCCCATCCTGCATCCCAGCCTGCATCTAATTTTGAGCGTTCCCTTCCTTTTTGGCAAGCTACCCATCATGGCGCATCGCCTGTGGAGCATTTTCTTGTTTTGGGGCGGCAGTTTCGCGGTCACTTGGGCGCTGTTACGCCGCAACCCTGTCCAGAAAAAGCTGCATCTTTTTCTCATCGGCATTTGGGTTTTTTTGTATCTCGTGCGCGGCTCGATCTATGCCCATCTGCTTTTGCCGACTTTGTTGGTTTTTCTTTTTGTCGATCCGCAGAAAAAAACGCGCTCATGGCTCGTTATCATTTTCGCTTCGCTTTGGGCGGGCATCAGCCGTATTAACTGGTTCCCCGTCCCTGCGATGTTGGCGGCGCTAATTTATTTGCTCGACACGCCGCAAAACGAGCGTAGCCTTGTCGATTATCTCAAATTGCCTGTCGCGTGGTTTGTCGTTGGCGTGGGCAGTGCCTTTGCCTCACAAACGGTGTATATCCAAATTTCTGGGAATGGCGGGCGCGAGGCGTTTTACACCAGCCTGTCGTCCGACCTGCTTTGGTTCCGCCTGCTGCCGAATGCCACCTATAAGCCCGGCGTTTTGCTCGGCGCGCTTTTCCTTTCGCTGCCACTTTTGCTCTTTGTCGGGCAATATTTTCGGCAACAACGTCGCAATTTAACGCGAATTCGTCTTTTGGGGATTATTGCGATTGTCGGCGTACTTTTTGTGGGTGGATTATTGGTCAGTACGAAGATTGGCGGCGGGGCGGATTTGCACAATATGGACGCCTACTTTGTCAGCTTGCTGCTCGTGGGCGGAATCGTGTACACGCGCGGATTTGAACCTGATACCGCCACCGAGCGGATGCGCGGTGAGTTATCTTTTCCCGTTATCGCCTTGGCGCTGATTAGTTTGGCGGGGCTATTGCTGCCCGTGCGCGGATATTTGCCGCATCCAGCTTGGGACCGGGAACGGGCTTCTTTTGACGAGATCACAGCCAAGATCACGAGCGTCGCGGATGCGGGGCAGGATGTCCTCTTTATCGCTCAGCGAAATTTCGTTACTTTTGGCATGGTCGATGTCCCGCTTGTTCCCGACTATGAAAAAGATGTTTTGATGGAGATGGCGATGTCGCGTAATTTGGCGTATTTGGGCGCGTTTGAAGGCACGTTGCGCAGACATGAATATGGTTTGATTGTGCTTGACCCGCAATCGAATTTGATTCAGCCCGACGATGCGCCTTTTGCGTTGGAAAATAATCGTTGGGTGCGTAAAATTACGCGCCCGCTCTTGTGCTATTATGAGCTTGCGGCGAGTTTCGACGATGTGAATGTTGAGCTATATGCGCCGCGTGAGACGGTCAATCCGGATTGTGAGAACTGATGAATTACACCACTTACCCTGAAGAAAAATGTGATTTTTACGAAATTATGCCCGCCGCTGATTTGCCTAACGGCGAGCGGATTTTGCTGGAACTTGATGATATTCCGATTGTGATTTTTAACATCGCGGATGCGTTTTACGCGATTAAAGATCAATGTTCGCACGAAGACTTGGAAATCGGCGATGGCGAGTTGGAAGGCTACGAGATCGTTTGCCCCTATCATGGCGCGCATTTTGACGTGCGCACGGGCGAAGCGAAAACTTTGCCCGCCGTGGATGGAATCCCTGCCTACCCTGTGCGTGTGCGGGACGGAAATATTGAGTTGGGGCTGCCGAAAGAATAAGTTTGAAATTAAAAAAGAAGAGCCTGTCATCTTCAAGGTGACAGGCTCTTTTGATTTAAGCTGTTTTAGCCACACTTCTTGAAATCAGCAACAATGCGTAAAATATCAAAGCCTTCCGCGAAGGGTCTTTCTGCCAACGCGCCATGTCGCACCATCGTGGCACGCAATAAGTCAGCTTCAAAATAATACTTGTCTTGGTAGGTTTTGTATTGCATCAGCGCGTTGAGTTTGGCATCAACATCTTCTTTCGCAACTTCAACGAAGAAGTTGGGGAAGAAGCCGTGGCTGGAACGCACAACGTCAAATCCCAGCACGGTGATGCCGCGATAGGCGCGTAAGGCTTCGCGCGTCATGGCGTTGTGGTCTTGATGAATATCTTTTTCAGTATGCGTAAAGATAATGTCAGGCTGAATTTCTTTGCGCAATTTTAGAAAGTATTCGAGAATTTCCTGACGATGTTCGGGCATCAGGCGCGTATCAAATTTCTCAAGGATGACGTTTTCGCGCGGCACGCCGAGCGTTTCCATGCTTTTGTAGTGCTCGCCGACTAAATTTTTAAGCAAGGGGTTTTTCTGATTATCAGAGAGCGTCACGCAGGTAACATCACAAATATCATGGATATTGTGAATGAGTGCGCCTGCACCGAGTTCAATATCATCGGGATGAGCGCCAATAAATAAAACTTTTTTTCCGTAAAAATTCATGGGATTAACAAAAGTAGGGGCGGGGTTATCCCGCCCTAATCAATAGGTGAATTATTTGGTGCCAACAAACCCGCCAACGACTTTGGTCATCACCAACTTGCCGTCTTTTTCCAAGCGTTTTTGAGCGGTAGCGGTAATCTTCTGCATTACGGCTTCAAATTCATCTTTGCCATTGAAAAGGTCGCCCCAGAGACGGCGGTCTTCAGA
>JANTFU010000054.1 GCA_024763295.1 Anaerolineales bacterium | reverse complement strand
GTCGGCTCTGACGGGCGGAATGCCCAGCCCCAACCAGACGAGAAATTCCGTATTGCCCTTTGGACCGAGCACCGGCGAACGCGCCAACCCTTTTACGCCGTACCCCTCTGCTTGCGCAAAATTCAATATCTCTACCACCACACGCCGATGGATGTCCGGGTTACGGATGACGCCCTTGCCCTTTGAGACCTCTTTGCGCCCCGCTTCAAATTGGGGTTTGATGAGCGCGACGACTTGCCCTTCCCCCTCTCCTAACCCCTCCCCCGTCGGGGGAGGGGGAAACCAGTTTTTAATCACCGGCAATAAAATTTTCAGCGAAATAAACGACGCATCCATGACCACCAGCGAAACAGGCTCTGCGAGTTTTTCAACGTGGCGGGCGTTGGTTTGCTCCATCACCACTACGCGCGGATCATTGCGCAGCGACCACGCCAAAATGCCGTGACCGACATCAATGGCGTAGACTTTGGCGGCACCATTTTGAAGTAGGCAATCGGTGAAACCACCGGTAGATGCGCCAACGTCCGCGCAAACGGCGCCTTGCACGGGCAGGGCAAAGGCATCCATAGCGGCGGCAAGTTTATGTCCACCGCGCGATACGAATTGGGGTCCGCTGTCAAGAGTCACTTCTGCGCCATCGGGTACATTTTGCGAGGCTTTCATCGCCACTTGTCCGTTAATCCGCACTTTGCCTGCCATTACCAAACGCTGCGCGAGGCTGCGCGTTTCTGCCAAGCCAATTTCTACTAATTCAAGATCGATCCGTTTTTTTGCCATGTGGGTATTATAGGCTCTTTTGACTTTTTTCGGTTCTGCGCGTGAAACGTAAAACGTGATATGTGAATACGTTTTACATTTCACGGTAAAATAGCCCTATGTTAAACGCTCTCTTCAAAACCATGCGCCCGCGTCAGTGGGTCAAAAATTCGATCGTCTTCTTTGCGCTAATTTTCGATAAGCAACTTTTTCAGGTTGTGCCGCTTTTGCGCACGCTGGCTGGTTTTATCCTCTTTAGTTTGGTTGCCAGCACGGTTTATATTTTCAACGATATTGCCGACATCGAAGCCGACCGTCAACACCCCATTAAGAAGAATCGCCCGCTTCCGTCGGGCGAGTTGCCCGTAGGTGTAGCGCGCGGTGCGGCAGTTTTTATTTTGTCGTTGGCATTGCCCAAAGCCTTTTTGCTCGCGCCTTCTTTTGCGGCTGTACTGGTCATCTACTTTGTGATGATGGTTGCTTATACTAAGTGGCTCAAACACATCCCGATTTTGGATGTGATGATTTTAGCGGCGGGTTTTGTGTTGCGCGTCCACGCCGGTGTCACGTTAATTTCGGTGGAGCGTTTTTCGCCCTGGCTATATGTCATCACGACGATGGGGGCGCTCTATTTGGGCTTTGGCAAAAGGCTTGCTGAACTCAAGCTCTTGGCAGGCGGCGCAGGCTCGCATCGTAAAGTACTCGACGGTTACACCATCCCACTGCTGGAGCGATTTATCACGATTGTTTCCAGTATTACGCTAATTTCGTATAGTCTTTACACCTTCACCGCACCCAATCTGCCCGAAAACCATACGATGATGCTCACGATTCCTTTTGTGATTTACGCCATCTTCCGCTATTTACAATTGGTCGAAATTTCCGAAAAAACCGGCGCTCCGGAAGAAGTGGTGCTTACCGACCGTCCGATGCAGATCGCAATTGTGTTGTGGGGATTGGTTGTGTTGGGCGTTTTTTATCTCTCATGAATTTTAAAAGCGCTCCCTGTGCCGTCCTCGGTGCAGACTCTTGCGAAAATAGCCGCCGAGGACGGCGGCTGGAGCTTGTAAGATGATGTCTCACGCCTCCGCCCCCGGCAAAATCATTCTCTTTGGTGAGCACGCTGTCGTCTACGGGCAGCCCGCGCTGGCTGTGCCAGTGCATCAAGTCCATGCGGATGCAGAAGTCTCGGACTCTGACCGCGCAGGGATTTGGGTCGACGCCCCAGATATTCGCCTGCACGCCGAACATTCCCGCCTCGCACTGGACGATGCGCTGGGTGCCGTTATTTCGTTGGTGTGCGCGGAGACAGGCACTTGCCCCGCCGAAACAATCTCCTCATCAAGCGGCGAGACTGCTTCGCAAAAAGACGCTCGCAGAGTCATATCCAAGGGGCTTGAAATCAAAGTCACATCCAGCATCCCGCTTGCATCGGGGCTGGGTTCGGGCGCGGCGGTTTCGGTTGCGATTATCCGTGCCTTATCGGCGCACTTGGGACAGCCTTGCGATGATGAGACGGTCAATAAAATTGCCTACGAAGTCGAAAAAATCCATCACGGCACACCTTCGGGGATTGATAATACGGTTGTAACTTACGGCAAACCGATTTTCTTTATCAAGGGGCAGCCCATCGAATTATTGGATGTTGCCAAGCCCTTTACCATCATCATCGGTGATACGGGCATTCCTGCGCCAACAAAAGAGTCCGTTGCGGGTGTACGCAAACGCTGGGAGCAAGACAAGCGCAAGATGGAAATGCTCTTCGGTGTGGCGGGCAGCCTTGCTGAAGTGGCACGCCAATCTATCGAAAAGGGTCATCCCGAACGCTTGGGGGCGCTGATGAATGAAAATCAGCGCGTGTTAACGGAAATGGGCGTCTCTTCACCCGAACTGGACAAGTTGGTGGAAGCCAGCCGAAAGGCGGGCGCAACGGGCGCGAAGCTCTCAGGCGGCGGCAGGGGCGGCAACATGATCGCGCTATCCACAAAAGAAAACGCCCCGACGATTGTCGAGGCGTTGTATGCTGCTGGAGCGAAGAACGTGATCGTGACGGATGTTCGTTAGTTTAGCGCGACAGCACCTTTTCCGGCTTGCTTGACTTTATACAGCGCCATATCGGCGTGCTGAATCAGGTCATCGACATTTTGTCCGTGCTGCCATTCAGTAATCCCCATACTTGCATTTAACGAAAAATTATATTTAGGAGACCGATAAGTCGCAATCTGTTGGTGCATACGTTCGGCGCATTGGCGGGCTTCTTCTGCTTTTGTTTCAGGCAGTAAGATCATAAACTCGTCGCCTCCATAGCGACCGATTACATCGGTAGAACGCATTTCCTTGCGACAGAGTTTGGTTATGGTTTGCAAGGCTGCGTCACCGGCTAAGTGCCCTGCCTTATCGTTGATTTGTTTAAAATCATCAACATCAAGCATGATGAGCGAAAATTTGCGGTCATGTCGTTGGGCGCGTTTGATTTCCTGCGCGGCTTTTTCTAAAAAAGCGCCACGATTCAGGGCACCGGTGAGCATATCCCGTATGGAAAGCTCTTTGACGTGCTCGTACAGCTCTATGATTTCGGTGATATTTGTAAGCGTAATTACACGCCCCAAATAACGCTTACGAAATCCGGTAATCGCTTTAACCGTCACGTCGAAATGCTCAATCTGTCCGTTCTTTTTGATGGGGACATCATGAAAGCTTTCATCATCAGCATCCAGCAGTATCTTTAATTCGGGATAATGATCAATAAATTGTGAGCCAATATCCTGTGGGGAAGCAAGGTGGGTGATATTCCTTGTGGCGTTATTGAAATCCGTAATACGCCCATCGCTATCAAGCACTATTACGCCAACTTTCATGGAACTCATCACTACATCGAGCGCGAGCGGGGTCAGGTTTAAGAATTGACGCGAGAAAACATTCATGCTCACCAAAAAACCCGAAAGGCTAAACGTGAGCGGCGTCATATTGAAATGGGGGATCAGGCTAATATCTAAAAGATAAAAAATGCTGACTATTAATGGGAGAAGCAGGCTAAAAAAGAGGATAAAGCGCTGTGGACGATGAAAAGGTGTCGATTTGATCCAAAAACGCATCAAATGCCAGGCAGAGATGAAAATTGGTAATTGCGTAATGGGGAGAAAAATAAAATAAAAGAAGCTGCCGTAGTCATTATTTAGTACAGTGAAACCTTCCGTAACCACATCGACCGAAGGTGAGACTCGAAAAATATGCGTGTATGAATCTGTCCAGATGACGATGAGAAAGAGAACGACAGTCGAGGTTAAATAGGGCATTCCGCGTTGTGCCCAGACCGGTTTGCCTGTGTAGTGATAGGTCATTATCAGCCATGAAAGGGGAATAGTCACAATGCCAATATATTGCACGTTTGCCCAAAAAATTTTGTTCGCTAATGTGGTGCTGAGTATTTCAACGGCAAAACCAAAAGACCAAATTGCCGCAGCGAACATTGTTACCGCAAAGGCGCGCGTCGCAGGGAGTTCTTGTCTGCGTAGCGATGCCACGCCCAAGACTGTGGTCAATATCCCAGACAAAGTGAGTAAAATAATGATTAGAGCTTGCAATAGAGAAGAGCCTCCGACACTCAAATTTTCTGCACAAAGAAAACTGTGAATTCATAACAAACTCATAGCTTCAGTTAACTTTGGTTTAATTTTGCAGATTTAAATTTATGGAGGAGAAAGGAGTAATGATGAATTTAAAACGCGTATTCTATCTTGTTTTTGTCGTGCTGGTTGCGTTTATAAGCGGCGCAACGGGGGTGGTGGCTGGCTATCAATTTCTATCTACGATGTCTCCTGAAAACGCAACTATTATATCTAACAAAACAGCAGAAACAGTCAATTTAAGTTATGCAGACACTGACATAAGTACTGCTGTCACAGATGCTGTAGAAAAGGTCGCGCCTGCGGTGGTGACGGTGGTTGGCACAGTGCCCGGTCAGATGTCTTTTTTCGGGCGCACAGCCGATTCGCAGAGTAGCGGCAGCGGCGTGATTATCTCGGAGAGCGGCTATATCATCACAAATAATCACGTTGTCGAAGACACAACCGATCTTGTGGTCGTGCTTTCCGATGGACAGCAATTGCCCGCCGAAGTCATCAATACCGATGTTTTTGCTGACTTGGCAGTGCTAAAGGCAGACGGGGAAATGCCCGCCGTTGTGACCATCGGCAATTCGGATAATTTAAAACCCGGCGAAACTGTAATTGCGATTGGTTCGCCGTTGGGCGAGTTTCGTAACACGGTGACGACGGGTGTGATCAGCGCAACGGGACGCTCACTGGATACTGGCAAAGGCTACTATATGGAAAATCTGCTCCAAACCGACGCAGCAATCAACCAAGGGAATTCGGGTGGTCCGCTGGTTAATCTCAATGGCGAGTTGGTCGGAATCAACACGATGATTGTGCGCGGTGGTTATGGCAGTACGGCTGTTGCCGAAGGGCTGGGGTTTAGCATCCCGTCAAATACTGTCCGCAAAATCAGCGAGCAAATTATCCAAAATGGTTATTTTTCGCGCCCGTATATGGGCATTAGTTTTCAGCCCATCAACCCCTCGATTGCGCGGCGCTATCGGCTCGGCACCGAATGGGGCGCTTATGTCACCAACGTCGATAGCGGCAGCCCTGCCGACCAAGCCAAGTTACAGCAGCATGACATCATTCTGAGCATCGCAGGCGTTGAGATTAACGAAGATCATTCATATATCAACACGCTTTTCGATCATCAGCCCGGTGAAACGGTTGCGTTGGACGTTTTAAGAAATGGGGAAAAGATTCAAGTCAACGTCACGCTTGGAGAGATGCGCATGCGCTGACGCCAGCCCCCTTTATCCCCCCAAATGCCAAAAGCATGGATTTTTTTGGGGAAGTAGCTGCTCCTCCCCTAAATTCGACAGCCCTATCGTCGCATTTTGGGGAGGCTGGGAGGGGCAGGTTTTACCAAATGACTTACGCTCAGGTACTTAGCTAGTCCCGTCCTTTGACTCCGCTCTCTTCGTTCGTTCCGCTCAACAACTCGCTATTCAGGAAAGCCAGCCAACGCCCGTTCTGCGCGTGCGTGCCAAGTGCGCTTCGCGACATCTTTGCGGGCTTGGGCTGCTAGCGCCAAGCGGCGCGGTTCATCGGCAAGCAGATCGCGCAACGTCCGCTCCCAGACATCCACATCCGAAGGCTCGGCAAAAACCGCGTTCTGCTCGTTGAGCACCTCGTGGATAACGGGCAAATCCGCCGAAATAATCGCACGTCCCGCCGCCATATAATCGAACATTTTCATCGGGTTGATGACTTGCGCAATATCCTGCCCGCTGGATGCCGAAATCGAGCGTCCGTAGGGCATCAGCAGAATGTCGGCAGCGGATTGATAGAGCGGCAGGATGCTGTTCGCCACAAAGCCGGTCATAATGACGTTCGAAACGCCCGCATCTTCGAGTTGCTTCCGCCAGTGAGCGACCATCTCCGGTTTGCCGCCGACCCATAAAAAGTTCACCTCCGGGATGCGCTGTGCCAGCTCGAAGAGCATATCTGCGCCCCGACCGGGGTAAATATGCCCCGTAAACCCGACTGTCAGTTTTTCTTCAAATCCAAGCTGTTGACGCGCTCCCGCAGGTGATGGGAGATTTTCGTATTGCAAGGGGTCGATGCCATTTGGCGCAATCTGCACCGTCCCTTTGGGAAATTTGAATTTAGCAACCGCTTTAACCGCATCTCGAAGTGGACTGGTCGTGACCAGCATCCGCTTGGGTGTGGATGAACGCCAAAAGCGGCGCATCATCCAGGGACCAAGACCGCCTACCACCTCGCCGTGAATTTCAAGAATGGCGGGGATACCCGACCACAACGCCGCGAGCGCTGCGTTGAGTACCCAAGTGTAGACAATGTCGGCTTTGAAGGCTTTGGTAGCTTGCAAGGAATACAGCGTAAAGTCGTAGAGCTTCAGGCGCGGATTCATCGGCAGCCATTCGATCTCGAATTGTGTCGTGAGACCATAGTGCGCGGCGATGGCATCCCAGTCGCGGGTTTCGCCCGCGCGCGAGGTGAAAAGCCGCACCTCGTGACCCAATTGGGCAAGGGCTTGGCTGACCTTCATCGCCTGAATCGAGTTGGCAGTCAGCGAGGGGATACGGGAGTTGGTGATAATGGCAATACGCATAGGGGGGTATTTTACCTGTCTTGACGGTGGTTGAGTAGCTCGTAGCGCAGCGAAGAGCGTATCGAAACCACATTGTTGGGCTAGGTTCTAGCAATCTGTTGGTTTCGATACGGCGAAGTGCATCGCCTACTCAACCAACGAAGACTCGTTCATAACTTCTCTTTCTTTCAAACGAATCTCCTTCATCCCCCGCAAAACATTCGCGCCAACCGAGACGATATAGTAGAGAGATAAAAGCCCGGCTTGGGCAACCGTGCCAAAGCGCGGAACCAAGGGAAACGCAAGGGCGATCTTCAGCGTCCCGGCAACTAGGGTGGATTTGAAGGGGAATCCCGGCTGTCCAAGCGAGAGCAGAATCGGTCGATTCCAAAAAAAGATGTAATTGAAAACAAATCCAACCAAGAGCACGAGCAAAATTGGGTAAGCAGGGATGTATTCTTCGCCGTAGATGCGCAGAATGAATTTGCCGAAGAAAATCAGCCCCAGCGCAATGGCGCTGTTATAGAGCAGCGAAAAGCCCGTCACCTTGCGCATAAAGTCTTTCAGCCGCGCCCATGATTTTTGCACAATCAGCCGATTGAATTCGGGATAAGTGGTCAAAATCAGCGGATTGGCAGGCACGGAAAGCAAGCTGACGATGGCGTAGGCAGCTTTGTAGTAGCCCGCCGCTTCGGTCGAGAGAAAGAGACCGATCCAGAGCAGTTCGCTCTCGCGGAAAGCAAGGATGGCGGTCGCGCTCAGGTTGGACGTGAAGGCGAAAACGCCCATCTCTTTGAGATTTGGCAGGCTGCGGATGGATGCGCCGCGCACGTGCTTTGGCAGGATTCTGCGCAACTGGATTTGGGCGGCGAGTAAAATGCCCAGCCCCGAAATCGCCTTCCCGATCAGATAGCCGCTTAAAACCATTTCGAGACTGCCATCAATAAAGTAGGCGGTCGTGATGATGCTGGCGGTCACAATGGCTTGAAAAAGATTGACGTAGCCCTGCTGCTTGACATTGTGTGTGATCTGCAAAATGCCGGTCGAAGTTTCCACATTGAAGTTTGCCAGCAGCCCAAAAGCATAGAGCGTCAGTAGTTGTTGGGTATCGGGGGTTTTGAGAATGAAGCGCGTCGCCAAGTCCGCGCTCAGGAGGACGACCAGAAAAGCGATGACCGAGACCATGCCCTCCGACAGGCTGGATGCTTTGACCAGCGCGGCGAGCTTCTTCTCATCTTTTTGCTCAAGATACTCACCCCCATAGCGGACAACGGTTTCGCTCATGCGGAAGGAGAGCAGCCGATTGACGGAAGTTGTATACGACATCACCATTCCCAATAAACCAAAAGAAGCCACGCCCAGCAGACGCGCCGCTAAAACGCTTTGCACCACCGATAAACCGGTGCTGATTGTGCTGGCGCTAAAAAAGCTGCTACTGGTCTTGATGACGCGGCTAAAAATCGCGTCGTTGCGCAGGTTGTTGATGATGTCGGGGAGCTTCATGGTACAGATTTTATCATTCCCCGTCAAAAAACTTGGAACGCGAATTTTGCGAATTGACGGATTGCGCGAAGAAGCAAAGAAAAAATTCGCATCATGCGCTAATTTGTGCTATTCGCGTTAGAAATACAAGGGCTACGTCTTTAAATTCCTCTAATCATTTTCCTACACAGCCACCTTGCATCTTTGGTACAATCAAACCAGACTAAACTTGTCAGATTGGACGGGGAACCCTTCTCCGCAGTGTGCGGAAGAATAACGAAAAACCCTCGCGCCTTTCGTGAAGTAGTACAGGAGTAAATTATGGCAAGCATGGAACGCTTTACCCAGCGTGCCCGCCGAGTGCTCGCACTCGCCCACGAAGAAGCAGAAAAAGCTAGAAAAGAAACCCTCGGCACCGAAGACCTTTTGCTCGGTCTCTTAATCGAAGAAGGTGGCGTTGCCGGTCGCGTTCTGCGCGAACTCGGCTTGGATGTTGAACGCGTCCGCGAAATTATCAGCCGCGTCACGCAGGGCAATCGCCGAGCCGACCTTGCAGGCAGAGTTAATCTCGACGCAGATACCCAAAAAGTGCTCGAATATTCCATCGACGAAGCACGCGGATTTGGGCATCATTACATCGGTACCGAACACCTGCTGCTCGCCCTGACCCGCAGCGAAGGCACGGTTAAATACGTTTTTGACAAACTCGGATTAACTCCGGATCAGATCCGCAAGGAAGTGCGCCGCATTTTGAATGAAGGCTCATCCCAAGCCCCAACTCGTACCCAATCACGCGTACCGCGACGTGCATCACGACCTGCTACGCCCAAAAAGCAGGATAAAACGCCTCTAATTGATCAACTTGCCACCGACCTGACCGCACTGGCAGAAGAAGGCAAACTCGACCCCGTTATCGGGCGGCAGACCGAAATTGAGCGCGTGATCCAGATTTTGGCGCGCCGCACCAAAAATAACCCCGCCCTAATTGGCGAACCCGGCGTCGGCAAGACCGCTATCGTCGAAGGGTTGGCGCAGCGCATCGTCGAAGGCGACGTTCCGGCGCCCCTGATGAAGAAACAGGTTTTGCAGTTGGATGTTGGGTCTCTGGTAGCAGGCACCATGTACCGAGGCCAATTTGAAGAACGTCTGAAGCGTGTCATTGACGAGCTTAAAAAATCGGGCGCAATCCTGTTCATCGACGAAGTCCACATGCTCGTCGGGGCAGGTTCCGCTGGTTCCTCCATGGACGCTGCTAATATCCTGAAGCCCGCGCTTTCACGCGGTGAGTTGCAGGTCATCGGCGCGACCACAATGGAAGAATATCGCAAAAATATCGAAGCGGACGCCGCACTCGAACGTCGCTTCCAATCCATTTTGGTCGAAGAGCCGAGTGAAGAAGAAACCATCGCTATTCTCAAAGGCATTCGCAAAGCCTACGAAGAGCATCATCATCTGGTGATTTCCGACGAAGCTCTGGAATCGGCAACTCAGCTTTCGGCGCGCTATATCTCCGAACGTTTTCTGCCTGACAAAGCCATCGACCTGATTGACGAATCCGCCTCGCGTGTGCGCATGTATAAATCGCCCGCCGCGAAAAAAGCCAAAGACCTCTTTGCTCAACTGCGCGAGACCAAAGAAAATCGCAATCTTGTGCAGGAAGAAGGTCAAGAAGACAAATTGCAAGAGCTTGATAATGCGCTTGCCAAACTTGAAGAAGAGATCGAAAAACTGCGCACCGGCTGGGATCGCGCCGACAGCCCCGTCGTCAGCGCCGAAGACATCGCCGAAATGGTCTCAATGTGGACGGGCGTTCCGCTCATGCAACTCGCGCAGGAAGAATCCGAGCGCCTGCTGCACATGGAAGAAGAACTCCGCGAGCACATCATCGGGCAGGACGAAGCGATCGAAACCATCGCACGCGCCGTGCGGCGCGCTCGCGCGGGTCTCAAAGACCCGCAGCGTCCCATCGGTTCGCTGATGTTCCTCGGACCGACCGGCGTTGGTAAGACCGAACTGACCAAAGCGCTCGCCAAATTTATGTTTGGCAGCGAAGATGCCGCCATTCAACTCGATATGTCCGAGTTCATGGAGCGTCATACCGCCAGTCGTTTGGTCGGTGCGCCTCCCGGCTACATCGGCTACGACGATGCCGGGCAGCTCACCGAAGCCCTGCGCCGGCGTCCTTATTCCATCGTTGTTTTCGACGAGATCGAAAAAGCGCACGGCGAAGTTCACAACATGCTTTTGCAAATTATGGAAGAAGGGCATCTCTCCGATGCACGCGGCAGAAAAGTCGATTTCTCCAACGCCATCGTTGTAATGACCTCCAACGTCGGTGCGGATATGATCAAGAAGCAAGGCTCGTTCGGCTTCCAACTCAAGCAAGATAAGGAAACCGAAGAACGTCTCGGCTACGAAGATATGCGTAAGAAGCTCACCGAAACCCTCAAGCG
>JANTFU010000053.1 GCA_024763295.1 Anaerolineales bacterium | reverse complement strand
AGGAGATTAACTTGTGGCGTGTACTGCCCGTTTTCTTTACCGCGCTCTTGTTCACGGTTGAAACCTTCCGCAAAAAGGAAGTTATCTGGGCGTTCCCTGCCAATGGTTTCTATATGCTGGCGTATTTTATGACGCTGAGCTATTTTGACCTGCACGAATTGTGGGTATATTATCTCGCGGCTGTTGTAGGAATGGTTTTTCATTACGCTGTCGGTGTGGGTTTGGAACGCACTCCAACGCCCAAGTTGGCGGATATTTACCGTTATAGCGGTTTATTGACGGCGCTTTTCGTGGCGAGTTGGGCGCCTTTCAGAGATACGGGCTTGATCAAGATTTTGCCTGTCGTTTTCGCGGCGGTGATTTTCACTTTTGAAGCTTTCCATAAACGCAATCTTTGGTTTGGCTTCCCTGCGAATGCGCTTTATCTGCTGGCGTATTTTATGATCTTGAACAACTTTGAGATCGACCAACCACAGTTCTACTCAATTGCAGCAGCGGCGTTAGGCATGTTAATGCACTATTTGCTGGTGCGCGCCGAGAGCAAGACGGCAGCCTTCATCACGGGGATGCTTTCGCAGCTTGTTTTGTTAAGCACGACTTATATTCAGCTTGTTAGCGAAGAGAAGCTGGGTTACTTTATTGTGCTTTTCTTTCAGGCGTTGGCGGTTTTGATTTACGGCGTTGTCATTCGTTCGCGCAGTATGGTCATTGCGCCGATTATCTTTCTGGTGGTCTCTGTGGTTACGGTCACCTTCGGCGTCCTCGACGGCTTGCCTACAATCTTCCTGATTGGTTGTACCGGTGTATTCCTGATCGCTTTCGGGATTGGGGCGTTGCTTCTGCGCGAGCGTTTTGCCTCCTTGCGCGAGCAGTTGGATGACTGGAATGCGTAGAATAAATGTGTGAAACGTGATTCGTGAGCGGTTGATTTATGTTTTACGCTTCACGTTTCAAAAAATATGCCCAAATTTCGTAAAATCACTTTCAATGGCACGCAATACCTTTACGGTGTGAAAAAAGAATATGACGCCGAAGCAGGTTTGCGAATCCTTACCTTTCGCGCTTATCTCAAAGCCAATAAAAACGCGTCGATGCTAATCGAATTCAATTTGCTTGATAATCCGCGCCTTGAAGGAACGTATGCCGAAGGCGAGGGCTTGGTCAATCTTTACCAGCCGAGCATCGCACGCAAACTGATTGAATATGGGCTGCGGAATGGTTGGATG
This sequence comes from Anaerolineales bacterium, assembly GCA_024763295.1. GTDB lineage: Bacteria > Chloroflexota > Anaerolineae > Anaerolineales > Villigracilaceae > Desulfolinea. The sequence goes on along the minus strand of JANTFU010000053.1, from coordinate 9,647 downwards.
CCAGAAGGCTCGAAATCCGCGACGCAGTTTTGGGATACGGTCGGGATTTTGAACGAGATTGAGTGAATTGGTCAGGTCGATTGTCTGAGGTGTTGGTGGCGGTCTCCTAAACCGCTGACCGTCAACTTTCTTTCGGTGTCCAAAAACCCAGCAGTTCTGCCTCATAATTTTCAAGCAAAGCGTCCCAGCGATCAACATCAAAAGATAAGTAGGCAATAGTCGCTGTCTTGAACGTCTCAAAAATATCCGTAAAAAACTCCAACGCACTCGCCATGGTCGGGTTATGCCCAATCAGCATCGCGGTTTCCACATCAGCAGGCAATTCAGCAAGAACATCCAAATACGTATGCAAATCGGCTTCGTACAATTTCTTCTCAAAGTGAATCTCCCCTTCAAAAGTATATTCTTCCAAGAGCAAAGCCAAAGTCTCGCGCGTGCGCTGTGCTGTTGAGCAAAAAATCACATCAATTTTTATGCCTTCTCGTTGCAAAAGAGCGCCCATACGCAGTGCATCCTGCTTTCCGCGCGGATTCAGCGGACGTTGTGAGTCGGGCAAATTCGGGTGATTCCAGTCAGACTTGGCATGGCGCATTAAGATGAGTTTCTTCATAGGGTTTCTCCTGCCTTTATTCTACTGGCATTTTTCTACGGAGGGTATAATTTTCACGAATTTTTTCTGCATCCACTCTACTCACGCAAAGTTTTTCTTGGCGTCTTTGCACCTTTGCGTGAACTACCGCCAAAAGGAAACCGAATGCCAACCAATTTCGACAAAGTGCTTAACCGCCGCACCTCCAACTCCATCAAATGGAACGCCTTCCCCAAAGACGTACTCCCCATGTGGGTCGCTGACATGGATTTCGCTGCCCCGCAGCCAATCCTCGACGCCCTACAAAAAACCCTCGATCATGGCGTGCTCGGCTACGAATTCAAAACCGATGTCCTACGCGCTAACGTTGCCGCGCGCATGAAAAAACTCTACGACTGGAACATCAGCGCCGAAGATGTCATCCCCGTACCCGGCTTAGTCACCGGCTTCAACATCGCCGCCCGCATCACCTGTCCGCCCGGCAGCGGCATCCTAATCCAGCCGCCAGTCTACTTCCCTTTTATGAAAGTCCAGAAAAACACCGGCACCGTCATGCAAATTGCCGAACTCAAAAAAGTCACGCACGGCAACACCCTGCATCACGAAATTGATTGGGACGTTTTCGAAAACGCCGTCCATTCCAACGATGCCCGCACCAGCATGTTCCTGCTCTGCAACCCACACAACCCCACCGGCACCATCTACACGGATGAAGAACTGCAGCGGATGCTCGAACTTTGCGAGCAGGAAGATATTCTGATCTGCTCGGACGAAATTCACAGCGAACTCTTGCTGGATGACGCCAAACATACACCCATCGCATCGCTCTCCCCCGAAGCTGGTCAGCGGACAATAACCTTAGTTGCGGCGAGTAAAACCTTCAACATCGCCGGGCTTTTCGTCGGCTTTGCAATCATCGAAAACGAGAACCTGCGCGAAAAATTCAAAGCTGAACTCGAAAAACTGACCTTCCACACCAACAGCCTCGGGCATATCGCCTCCGAAGTTGCCTTTTCGGGTGCTTGCGACAACTGGTTGGACGAACTGCGCGCCTACCTAACCGCTAACCGCGACTTCGTCGTCGAATACGTCGCTAAAAATTTACCCAGCGTGCGTGTTTCGCAACCCGAAGCCACCTTCCTTGCCTGGCTTGATTTCAACGAATTACTAGAACAAGGCAAAGTCACTATGCCCCTACAAGATTTCTTCATTGAAAATGGCAAAGTCGCCTTCAACGAAGGTGCCGCCTTTGGTCCCGGCGGGGAAGGTTTTGTGCGTCTAAACTTCGGTTGTCCGCGCGAAACCTTAATCGACGGGCTGGAAAGAATCAAGAAGGCAATTGGCTAACCAACTACTATCCCAAGAAAGAAAAGAGCGAGCATTTTTGATGAAATGTTCGCTCTTTTCATTTCTTAAGTACTCGAGCAAAAGTTTTCTGGTATTTCATGATGCAAAAACAGCCCCCCTTTATCCCCCCAAATGCCAAAGCCGCTTTGCTTCCAAAAGCATGGAATTTTTTGGGGGGAAGTAGCCACCCCTCCCCTAAATTCGACAGCACTATCGTCGCATTTGGGGGAGGCTGGGAGGCGGCAGGTTTTACCAAATTGCTTATGCTTAGGTACTTACGTCATTGCGAATCATCTGCTTTCCCCTATCGCAAAAAGGCACCCGATGTTTTCAAAACATCGAGTGCCTACGAATCACTGATCACTGATTACTAATCACTGATTACTGAATACAGTCTACTGTTCTTGCTCACTGTAATTCTCAGGCAGCCAGCAGCACAGAATCAAATCTTTTGCCGCCTTAACTTCATCCAAGCGCCCAAAAGGTGTGTTTTCCGCGTGCGGCGCGTCGTGCAGCAATTCGGGGTTGGTATGCGCTTCTTCAGCGATCTTGATCATGGCATCAGCGAAAGCATCCAACGTATCCTTGTTTTCGGTTTCAGTCGGTTCAACCATCAAGGCTTCGTGCACGATCAATGGGAAGTAATTCGTCGGCGGGTGGAAACCGTAATCCATCAGACGTTTTGCCACGTCCAAAGCGTGGATGTCCGGTGCATCTTTCCAGCGCCCCTCGGCGACAAATTCGTGCATACAAGTGCGGTCATACGGAACGTGATATGTATCGCGCAGACGAGCTAGCAGGTAATTTGCGTTCAAGACGGCATATTCCGAGACGTTGCGTAAACCATCCGGTCCGTGCATGGCAATATACGTAAAGGCACGCACCAGCACCCCAAAATGTCCGTGAAATGCTTTTATTCTGCCAATTGTTTTGGCGGGCGTCACAAGACCATAGAGCGGGGGTAAACCGTCGGCTTCTTCTTCGACGATGTCGACAATCGGCGCGGGCAGGAAATCTGCCAAGGCTGCCGTCGCGCCAACAGGACCGGAACCGGGACCGCCACCCCCATGCGGCGTGGAGAAAGTTTTGTGCAGGTTGTAGTGCATCACGTCGAAGCCAAGGTCAGCCATTTTGGTGATACCGAGCATGGCGTTCATATTTGCGCCATCGCCATACATCAAGCCGCCCGCATTATGGACAATTTTGCAGATTTCTTCGACATGCTCGTCAAAAAGACCAAGCGTGTTCGGGTTGGTCAGCATCATGCCAACTAGGGTGTCATCCGCTTCGGCGCGCAAAGCGCCGAGATCGACGTTGCCGCGCTCATCCGAAGGAATTTCAACGACTTTCAGTCCGGTCATTGCCGATGTAGCCGGGTTGGTGCCATGCGCCGAATCGGGGACGAGCATTTTATTGCGTTTCATATCACCCCGATCACGGTGATAGGCACGCATCATCGACACGCCGGTAAATTCACCGTGTGCGCCTGCCGCCGGCTGGAGTGTCAGGGCGTCGAAGCCGCTAATCTCTTTTAACCATTCTTGCAACTGGTACATCAGCACGAGCGCTCCCTGCGTGGTTTCAATCGGCTGTAAGGGATGCAGCGCAACAAAGCCGGGCAGACGCGCGGTATCTTCGTTAATTTTGGGGTTGTACTTCATCGTACAGGAGCCAAGCGGGTAGAAACCGCTATCAACGCTGTAGTTGAAGGTGGAGAGCTTCACAAAGTGACGCACAACGTCCACTTCGGAGAGTTCCGGTAGGGGCAACTTTTCTCGTAACAGGGCATCCGGCAATTTGGCGCGTGGCACGTCCGGGTCAGGGAAGTCTACGCCTACACGTCCGGGCGAGGAAAGTTCATAGAGGGTCGGTTCCACAATCTTGGGTGCCGTATCCAGTTTAATGTCCATGATTCACCTCCCCTAGAATTGCAACAAAGGTATCGATCTCATCCTTGGTAATTTTTTCTGTCACCGCAATGAGCATCCTGTTTTCCATATCAGGATAATCCTGCCCGAGGTCATAGCCGCCGAGAATGCCATGTTCGAGCAAGTGCGCATTGATGTCAGCAACCGGTTCGGGACAACTGACCGTAAACTCATGGAAAAATGGTTCAGCGTTACAAAGCTCAAATCCGGGTAGCTGCGCAATTTGCTCGGCAGCGTAATGCGCTTTGTGATAGCAAAGCTCGGCGACGTGGCGCATACCGGTTTTCCCTAACAGGCTCATATAAATACCCGCCGCGAGGACAAGTAAGCCCTGATTCGAGCAAATATTAGAGGTGGCACGCTCACGTTTAATGTGCTGCTCGCGTGGCGTTAACGTCAAGACAAAAGCACGCTGCCCGCGAGAATCGACGCTTTCGCCCACCAAACGCCCAGCCATCTTGCGGACGTATTTGCTGCGGGTGGTGAAGTAGCCGAGGTAGGGTCCGCCATAGGACAGCGGAATGCCAAGCGGCTGCCCTTCGCCAACGACCATATCCGCACCCATTTCTCCGGGGGGCTTCAGAAGACCTAGCGCGATGGGATTAGCAACCACGCAAAAGAGCGCTTTAACTGCGTGCGCCGCTTCAGCCAGTTTTGTGTAGTCATAGAGACGACCGAAGAAGTCGGGATATTGGACGATGACGAGCGCGGTATTCTCATCAATCAGTTCCATCAGCGCATCGGGCGTGCCGAGGCTTGATTCCGTGCTAACGATTTCAAGCCCGGAAAATTGTGTGTATGTGTCAGTCGTCGCCCGATACTGTGGATGCACGCCCTGAGACATAACGATGCGTTTACGTTTGCCGCGAAATTGCGCCAGCGCCATGTTGACGGCTTCAGCGACAGCCGTCGCGCCATCATAATGGGAGGCATTTGCCACGTCCATGCCGGTCAATTGCGCCATCATGGATTGATATTCAAAAATCGCCTGCAGGGTGCCTTGTGAAATTTCGGGCTGGTAGGGCGTGTAGGCGGTATAAAATTCGCCGCGCTGCAAAATATGGTCAATTGCGGCAGGGATGTAATGGTTATACACGCCGGCACCGAGGAAAGAGAGCAGTTCATTGGTGGTCTCGTTGGATTCTGCAATCTCTCTTAACTCTGTCGCCGCTTCCATTTCTGTCAGCGCTGCGGGCAAGTTAAGCGCGGGGTAGCGATGAGCAGCCGGGATAGCTTGGAAAAGGTCTTCGAGCTTCTCCACGCCGATGGTTGCCAGCATCTCATCCCGCTCTTTGGGGGAGTGAGGAATATAGGTCATCTTTTAGCCTTTTTGAGCAACAAGTTATGAGGGAAGAGGAAAGAAGAAAGAAGGGGGCTTTCCTCTTTCTTCTTTCCTCGTGTCTTTGATACTCTTTTTTAATCGCGCCCGTTGCAATACGCTTCGTAAGCGGCAGCATCCATCAATTCATCACTTTGCTCGCTGACTTCAAACTGTACCAGCCAGCCCGCGCCGTAGGGATCCGTGTTAATGACTTCAGGTTCGTCTTCAAGTCCTTCGTTGATGGCAACGACCGTGCCAGAAACAGGCGCGTAGACTTCTGCCGAGGCTTTGACAGATTCTACCGAGGCAACTTCGCCACCGATTTCCACGTCATCATCCACATCGACAAGCGCTTCCACAAATACGATGTCAGAAAGTTGACCCTGAGCGAAGTCGGTAATGCCCATTTTTCCACTTTCAAGATCAACCCATTCATCTTTTTTGGTGTACATCAAATTGGCGGGGATATTCATTTTGTCTCCTTTATGAGTTTGATTATTAAATTAAAAAGCGCGCGAAAAAGCTCGCGCGCCTCTGTCATAAAAACCTGAGAGATTCACTCCACGCTTTGATTGCGCAGAAGTTGCCCCGTCGGTGTTCAAAAGAACTTTCCAGAGAAACAGCAAAAACGGGTCCTTTTACCTGAGAGTTTCATCTGCGCTCGCCAGCCCAGACTTGCCCCTTCGGTGCTCTTAAAACCGAGTCTCTTCCCGTTTCCGTTCAATTGTCAGACATTTTTATTCTACGGGGCAGGAATAGAGAAGTCAAGAGGATGAGTGTCATATAGACAAAAAAAGCCCGCAATACGATTGCAGGCTTTTAAGTTAAATGACCGCTGAACTAGAGCCAGCCCTGACCTTTCATAAAATTGGTCAGACCGGGGATTTCAACCCATTCACCTTTATAGGCTTTAATGCCCCAGTAAATCATGGCAATCCAAATGAAGATCGGCACACAGGCTAAAACAAGCGTTGCCCCCAAGGCAATACTCAGAATGATATTGACGATGCCCAACGCCAGCGCCTGATTTGAATGATATTTAATGAAGGGACGCGCCTTCTTATCTTCCATCAGCAAAACGATGATCGAAACCACCGGTGAAAAAACATAGGCAAGCAAAGCCCACAGCTTATCGTCATCCGTAATATCGAAGACGGGTTCAGCATTAATCGGTTCTTCCATTTTAAATTCTCCTTTAACGAAATGAATAAAACAAAACTTTTCTAATTCTAAAGCGAATACCTCTAAAAATCAATCGGAAGATTGTATAATTGTCTTATGAAAAATTCTCCCCGTATCATTTTTATGGGATCGCCCGATTTTGCAGCGATCGCCCTCAAACGTTTAGCCCAAGATTTCAACGTCGTTGGCGTTGTGACTCAACCGGATCGGCGCGCGGGACGTGGCAAAAAACTCATCTCTCCGCCGGTTAAAACTGTCGCGGATGAATTGGGGATTCCCGCCATCCAGCCGCGCCGCGTACGCGATGCAGAAGCAATGGATGAACTGCGCCGCTTCGCCCCTGACCTGATCGTGGTGGCTGCCTACGGGCAAATTCTGCGCCCCGCGCTTTTGGAACTGCCCCCGCTCGGCTGCATCAATATTCACGGCTCATTATTGCCGCGTTGGCGCGGCGCTGCGCCCATCCAAGCCGCTATTTTGGCAGGCGACAAAGAGACCGGCATCACCATCATGCTGATGGACGCAGGCATCGACACCGGCGATATGCTCGCCAAACGCGCGATCCCCATCGCGGATGATGACACCGCAGGCACACTCTTCGACAAGCTCGCCCCCCTCGGCGCGGAACTGCTCGTTGAGACGCTGCCCAAATATCTCGCAGGAGAACTGCTTCCCCAGCCGCAACCCGAAGCAGGCGCGACTTATGCCAAAATGCTCAAAAAAGCGGATGGCGAACTAGACTTTAGCAAAAGCGCCGCAGAACTCGAACGCCAAATCCGTGCTTTTTCGCCTTGGCCCGGCACCTTCTTTGAGTGGGAAGGCGCGCCGCTCAAAGTTCACCGCGCCCATGTTGACGCCGCGCACCCCAATCCGGGCAGTGGAACCAAGCTGACGGTTGCGGGCGTTCCCGCTGTTGGGACGGGGGCAGGTGTCCTCATCCTCGACCAAATCCAACCCGCCGGTAAAAAGCCGATGGACGGCAAATCCTTCTTAGCGGGCGGGAGAAGTTGGGCATAAATCCCCAAAACTTTACAGATATTAAATATCAGTCAGTTCTCTTACCTAAAATTAGGAGAAATTATGTTAGTAGAAGAAGAATTTGAAAATGTAATGATGAATATTGAGATTCAGGTAGTCACTGTCTCGAACGGGTATCCTGAATTATCCGATATGGGCGTAGACAGAGTTTATAATGCCCTATTGAGCAAATATAAAGCCCTTTTGAGAGGCAATGAACCCAAAGAGCCTTCTTTTCGCTCAGAAGCAGAAGAAGAGTTGTTTGAAGTATTAGATGTGATTAGTGATCTGTTTGCGGGCGTTGAGAGAGAGACAGCATTAGCAGATATTTTTGAAGGTCAAGATGAAGTGAGCTTTGAAAATTTCGTGAGAATTTTCAAGCGCCTGCGAAAATCGGTACGAACGTGGACAAAACGAGGTGGCAGCAAGGGCTATATCTACTATATTGCGCAGTTTTTACCCACCGTTTCCGACGATAAGGGAGAAAACGCCGAGATAGGCAAATATATTGATACAGCTACGGAATATCTGGACGAAGCTTAACAGGAGACTCCAAAATGAAAGAATATGTCGCGTCTATTGACCAAGGCACTACTAGCACGCGCTTTATGATCTTCAACCACGCCGGCGAGGTGGTTGGCGTTGACCAAAAAGAACATCGTCAAATTTATCCCAAGCCGGGCTGGGTGGAGCATGATCCGCTCGAAATTTGGGTTAAGACGCACGATGTGATGAAAGGCGCATTGGAAAAAAGCGGCGTTGACGCAAACAAGATTGCCGCCATCGGCATCACCAATCAGCGCGAAACAGCCGTGGTCTGGAATCGGCACACGGGCGAACCAATCTACAATGCGATTGTCTGGCAAGACACGCGCACGGATGAAATTTGCAAGACGTTGGGGAAAGAAGCGGGGCAAGATCGCTTGCGCGCCAAAACCGGTTTGCCGCTGGCGACCTATTTTTCGGGACCAAAAGTGAAATGGATTTTGGACAATGTTCCCAAAGCCCGCGAACTGGCTGACACAGGCGACCTAATGTTCGGCAACATGGACACTTGGCTGATCTGGAATTTGACCGGCGCGCACGTCACAGACGTGACGAATGCCTCGCGCACGCTGCTGATGAATCTCGAAAGCCTCGACTGGGACGATGAACTTTTGGCGCTCATGGACATCCCACGCTCGATGATGCCCGAAATTCGCTCGTCGTCGGAAATTTATGGGCATGTGCGAATGGGGGAGATCGCCCTCGACGGCAGCTTTGAAGGGATGCCGGTTGCAGGCGACCTCGGCGACCAGCACGCCGCCCTCTTTGGGCAAACCTGCTTCGATGTGGGCGATGCCAAAAACACCTACGGCACGGGCTGTTTCATGCTCTTGAATACGGGCGAGAAACCCGTCCCGTCGAAATCGGGGCTGCTGACCACGCTCGGCTACAAAATCGGCGACCAGCCGGCTGTTTACGCCCTCGAAGGCTCGATTGCCATCACGGGCGCACTCGTTCAATGGCTGCGGGATAATCTCGGTATCATCAAATCTGCGCCCGAAGTGGAAGAATTGGCGCAAAGCGTCGAAGATAACGGCGGTATCTATTTTGTGCCTGCCTTTAGCGGACTTTTCGCTCCCTACTGGCGCAGTAACGCGCGCGGCGCGATTGTCGGCATGACGCGCTACGTCAACAAAGGGCATATTGCGCGTGCCACGCTCGAAGCGACCGCCTTCCAAACCAAAGAAGTCCTCGACGCGATGGAGAAGGATTCGGGCGTCAGCCTGAAATCGCTCAAAGTGGATGGTGGGATGGTCTTCAACGAAACCTTGATGCAATTTCAGGCAGATATGGTGGATGTGCCGGTCATCCGCCCGCAAGTAGCAGAAACGACCGCCCTCGGTGCGGCTTATGCGGCGGGCTTGGCGGTCGGATTTTGGCAGAATATCGACGAACTGCGTGCCAACTGGGGCAAAGACAAAGAGTGGACGCCCGCAATGGACGCCGAAAAACGCGACAGCGAATACGCCAATTGGAAGAAAGCGGTCACGCGGACGTTCGATTGGGTTGAGTGAGTTATAATTTGGGTTGCTGTCTTAAGGGTGTTATACACTGAAAACTCAGGAAAAGTCTAATTTTAGCGTAGATTGAGTAGCTTGGCACAGCTTCACCGTGCCAAGCCAGCAATTCTCAATATGGAACTCTATTCGCTCAAAAACGGCAAAATCTCCTAAAACTCATTGTTTATGGCTATCGGTCAGAAAAAAGTTACGATAAA
>JANTFU010000052.1 GCA_024763295.1 Anaerolineales bacterium | reverse complement strand
ACTGTCCCCTTGTGCCCATTTGGCAAGACGCTCAAAGCGATCTCGTCAGACGCCTGAAAAATACCAACTTCGGTCAATTTCTCGAAGAGAAAAGTGCCGCCTAAGGCAGACGAAAAATGCGCAAAGAACCCTGTTGATTTCAGCAGGGTTTTTTCTTTTCATCTATAATTGCCGCGAAGAAAGATCAGGAGAAGACAATGAAGCAAAAAAAATGGATAGCCATACTCAGCTTTATCCTCGTCCTGCTGATGAGTGGATGCGCTCTGTTCGATCTCCCTTTTTTGAATTCCGCACCCGCGGCAGAAGTTGCCCCCACACAAATAGACGCCGATACGCTCTCAACCCTGGTGGCTGAAGCCGCTGCGCAGAAAGTTGCCGAAACTTTAGCTGCAATCCCGCCAACGGCATCACCGGCACCCACTGCCACAGCTACCCCGCAGCCAACCGCGACCCTGCCACCAACGGCTACGGTTACGCCCACGCCTTATCCCGCAAGCGATAGTGAGTTTGTAGAAGAAGGCGTCCAAACGCTTTATTACGACTACAGTAATGGCTACCGTTTGCCTTTGCCTGAAAATTGGCTGCCCATCCGCCCCGGTGAGATCGAATACGCCGAAGCCTGGGGACTGCCTGTCGCCGCCTATCCCGAAGTGAATCTTGCCTGTGCAGCGTCTGCAAAGCCTCGACCCAGATATTTATCGACTTTTCGTTTTTGATACGCAAGCGGGGCATTTTGAAGACAAATTTTTGAGCAATATCAACCTTGTCACGACCCCCGCTGACGGCGCCAGCCTCGACGAAATATTTGCCGAAACTGTGCTGCAATTGCCCGCAAGCATCCCGAACTTGACGGTTGTCGAATCGAATATCTTTGACGAAGATGATGATCGCTATGGCATAATTGTCTCTGTCTGGAACTCTGAACTGCTTTCCGGCGAGGTCGTTGAAGTCTATCAATATCAGGTCATCTATCTTCTCGATGATACCGCCCTGACGATCACGTTTAGCAGCACCACTGATTTCAAAGATAGCATTCTGACCGATTTCGAAGCTATGCTTGAAGGATTTGCTCGTTTACGCTAAAGAGAACAACTATGTATAAACTTTCTGTATTTTTATATCCCCCCCTTGAACATCAGGAAGAAAATTTCCAACAAGGCTGGCAAAAATTTATGGGCTTGGCAGAAAAAATGCCTAAGCTGCGCCGCGAGACGGTTAGCGAAGTGAAGAAATTTCTCTTCGGCAGCAATATTCACCGCTACGAAAAAATTCACGAGTTTTATTTTGATACGCGTGAAGACCTCGATGCCGCCCTCAATTCGCACGAAGGACAAGACACTGCCGAGTGGCTGCATCAGTTTGCCTTTGGGCGCTTTTCGCTCATCATCGCTGAGCATAAAGAAGCGCTGCCGCAGGAGTTTGATAAAAAAGAAGCAGGTCACGACGAAGCGTGACCTGAGAATAATTTTCAAGCGCTAGAGTTTCTTTGCGTGAAACGTAATGCGTAAGAAAATCACGTTTCATTAGAGTGCTTTCACAATCCGTTTCACCAAACCGGGACCCTCGTAAATTAGCCCCGTATAAAGTTGCACCAAGGTTGCTCCCATCTCGAGACGGCGTTTTGCATCTTCAGGGGACATGATGCCGCCCACGCTGATAATGGGGATTTTTCCATCGACTTTTTTGACGATCTTAGAGAGCACCGCCTCGCTCGCGGATTTTAGCGGGGTACCGCTTAAACCGCCCGTTTCCTGCTTTTTGGTGGAACCCAGTTTCGGGTCACGGGCGATGGTGGTATTGGTGGCGACAACGCCGTCCATGCCGGTATCTAGGATCACGTCGAGGGCGTCTGCCAGTTCCGCATCCGAAAGATCGGGGGCAAGTTTGACCAGCAGGGGCAGCTTTTTGCGCAATTTCTTTTCTTCCATCTTGCGCTGTTTGTGGAGTTGGGTCAACAGCATTTCGAGGGCGTCGCGTCCCTGTAAGTCGCGTAAGCCAACGGTGTTGGGCGAAGAAATGTTGATGGTGAGATAGTCGGCGCAGGGGGCAAAAAGCTCAAGCAGGGAGAGATAGTCGAGTACGGCTTCGGCGTTGGGGGTGTTTTTGTTTTTGCCGATATTCACACCCAAAATCATTTTTGAGTTGCTCCGTTTACGTTTGCCTTCAGCAAAAAAGCCGCGCAGGTTGATGACGCGCGTTTTTGATGTTTTTGCGTAGTGACAGCGACCGAGTTTCTTGAGATTTTTAACGACCTTTGCCGAGCCAGCGGAGGGAAAGCCCATGCGATTGATGACGGCTTCATCTTCGGGCAGGCGGAAGACGCGCGGTTTGGGGTTGCCATACTGCGCGAGCGGCGTGACGGTGCCGACTTCGAGATGTCCAAACCCAAGTGTGGAAAGTCCGCGCACGGCAACGGCGTCTTTGTCGTAGCCCGCTGCCAAACCGACCGGATTTTGGAAGGTCAGCCCGAAGGCTTGGACGGGTTTGGGCGGCGTTTTGTAGAGTTGGCGCATCAGCCAGTGTGCGCCAAAGATGTAGCGCGTATTTTCAACGGCGTCCAGGGCGTGCTGGTGGGCGCGTTCGGGGTCGATGGTGAAGAGAATCGGGCGGATTGATTTATACATAATGTTGATGTTTAAGGTTTATAACGTTCGGCAAACTTTTCGCACTCGGCGAGGTAATTTTCGGCGCGTGCTTTTAGCTTGGGGAGGAGACGAAAATCGCCGTTGAGCATGTCTGCGCCGAAGCGAATTAGGTCTGTGCTCTTTTTTTGTAAAATGGGGGCAAATTCCTCATCTTCCATTTCTTTAGGGAAGAAGGTTTCGTCGGTGGTGGGTGGCTCGCGCTCGCCAAGCTCTACGAGTAGCCAGTCGAGGGAGATGCGATCTTCTTCGGGGTTTTGGATGTCGCCGATTGTAATCCAAGGGTAGATGCCGATTTCGTAGTTCAGGCAAAGTTCGGTCGTTGGGTTCTGGTAGGTGACAACCGCTCCGTTTTTGTGAAAATTGACGTCAACCCGTTTGAATTTATATTTGTTTTCAAGCGGGGCGAAAGATTTATCTACAATACGGGCGAATTCAGCCTTTTTCATTTCTTGCTCCTTTAGCGCGAGAGATAATGCGTGTTCATTGCGGGAATCTCGCTTGCAACGAGCGTCATTTTTTTGTGAGGAGCCATTTTACCCCACCTACGACTATGAGAACAAAACTTAGCCCGATTAAACTCCATTTGATGGAAGTGAAGATGGCGGCTAGTTGGGCAATGAAAGGATATTTCTGTGGATAGGCAAGGAAGATGATTGCGAAGCAGATATTTTCGAGATAGTCGAAGAGTACGCCGCCCCAGGGTAGGAAGACTGCGGCATCAGCAAAGGGGCGCGAGACAAACGCTCGCCGAAAGGTGAGCATGAGCAGCAACGAGAGCATCATCCCGTAAATGATGGGATAGATGATATCGAGCGTCAGGCGCGTGAAGGCTGCGGCTTGGCGCATTTCGGGCGTATAGGAGGCAACGATCTCATAGGCGCGTTCGGGCGTGTAAGCAAATTGCAGATCAAGCGTTGGCAAGTCGTGTTGGTTACTGCCCGAAAAGGCAGGCATGATGACAATGTTGAAGAGCATTTGCAGGGCGAAGAAAAAGAGAACGCTTTTCCAGCTTGCCCATTTTTTGAATAAGGAGAGTAGTTTCGCTTTCATTTCAATAAAAAGTCCTTGTCACCTTTTGCCCATGCCATATAGAAACTGATTCCGTTTATTTCTTTGGCAAAATGTAATTTGTTTACATCTGCATTAATGTCGTAGAGTGCCGCAAAGTTTGCAAAGTCATCAAACCAGAGTAACTCCTGATGAAAAGAGTGAACGAGCATGATGGCAGTTTTGGCATTAAAGCGTTCTGCTTCCAAAATTGCAGAAGCGGAGCGATGCAAGAGCTGATAACGAATATTTTCGGGGATATTTTCTAGGTCGAGTTTTTCTTTTAGAAAGTTGAATCGCTTTTTCTTTCCCGTTGAGTTATTGGGTTTCCATTCTTTTAGGTTTTGCCCAAAAGTTTCGGAAACTTTTCCCTCTACTGCAATGCTAATCAGAGCACCATTTTTTTCTTTTGCGAGTACGAATAGATCGTTTTGAGAGCCACGCCCTCCTCCGGGCAGTGCAACCTGATATTCGGGGATTGCCAAGAGAATTTCGAGAGGTGCGAAATTTGTCTTTTGAAAGATGGTCTTGATTTCATGGGGAAATCCGTTAGCAGATTCCCAGGCATAGGCTAAAGAGCGCGCAGAATAGCCCTGTTTCCACTGTTTTTCAGGGTCAGCAAGAAAGGTTTGCCAATCTTCGGGGCTTTGGGTTGGAATGAAAATTCTCTTTTGCATCTCGTTGTTTATTTATCTCCATAAACGAAGAGATCGCCGATTGATTCGCGCGAGAAGTTATGCTGGATGGCAGCGGCAAAGGTTGATGCGACGGAGAGAATGGTCAATTTGGGGTCGCGATTTTCTTCGGGGATGTGGATGGTGTCGGTGGTGACGATTTCTTTAATTTCGGGGACGGCGGCGAGGCGTCCCAAGCCGCCGCGCGTGAAGACGCCGTGTGTACACATTACCTGAATTTCTTCAACGCCTTCATTGACGAGCAAACGGCTGAGTTCGAGAATTGAGCCGCCGGTGGCGATCTCGTCGTCGTAGACGAGGGCACGTTTGTGTCCACGCACGGAGTTGCCGACCAAGCCGCTGATGCGGACTTCACTGTCCGAGATGCGTTCCTTGTTTCCGGCGGCGACCGGTAAATGCAGGCTTTGGGCGAAGCGTGCGGCGGATTTGGCTTGTCCCATATCGGGCGAGACGATGATCATATCCGTCATATCTTTGTCTTGTAGATATTCGTGGAAGACGCGCCGTGTGCTGAGGGGATCAGTGGGCAGTCCGAAAAATCCGTGTACTTGCGGCGAGTGGAGCATCATTGTCATCACATGCGTTGCGCCGGCGGTTTTGAGCAGGTCGGCGACGAGCCGCGCGGTGATAGAGATGCGTGGGGCATCCTTTTTGTCGGAGCGGGCGAAGGAGAAGTAGGGAATGATGACGTGCGCTTCGGAGGCTGCGGCGCTGCGGGCAATGTCAAGCATCATCAGCAATTCGACGAGGTGGTCGTTGACCGGCTGCGAAAGCGATTGGACAATAAAGACTTTGCGATAGCGCACGGACGCACCGAGTTGAATGTAGAGATTATCGTTGCTAAAGCGCGAGATATGCGTTTTTTCCAACGGAATGCCCAGTTTTTGGGCAATGGCGTGTGCCAATTGAGGATTGGAACTGCCGCTAAAAAAGCGAACTTCAGATGGGTCGATGGCAGGTTTGGACATGGGTTCTCCTCCGCTCGTTGAGCGTTTTTGGACAAGATTCTCTCGTGAATTTAAATATTTTTCTCCCTGCGCCGTCCTCGGCGCGGGCTTTTTGCAAGAATCGCCGCCGAGGACGGCGGCTAGAGCGTTTATGCAAGCGTTCTATTGTAAAAGAAAAAACGCGGAGATGTCTCCGCGTTTTGGCTATGATTTTAAGGTAGGTCTTTTGGGGTGAAAGCGCCCGGTAAAAGATCACGGACGGTCGTCTCCTGAATGAGATTGCCTTCTCCGTCGGCGATGAGAACCGTAATGTCGAGACCAAATTCGGCAAGTACCTGACGGCAGGAGCCACAGGGTGAACCGCCATTATCGGTGACGACCGAGATGACATCGAACTCTTTTTCGCCTTCAGAAACAGCTTTGAAAATAGCGACCCGTTCCGCGCACATGGTGACGGGATAGGCGGCATTTTCAACATTCACCCCGGTATAGATGCGTCCGCTTTTGCCACGCAGGGCTGCGCCGACGCGATATTTTGAGTAGGGCGCATACGCGCGCTTGCGGGCTTCGTTGCCGAGATCGATCAACGCTTGGTCATTTTCATTTGTCCGTTTGGGCATCGTTCTTCTCCTCGTTTTGGGTTGCTGCTTCGCGGATGGCGCGGACGCGGCGAATACGTCTACCGGAAACCTGTGTAATGGTCAGTACCAAGCCGTTCACACGCAGGTTTTCGTTGCCTTGGGGCACACGTCCCAACTTTTTATAGATGAAGCCTGCTAAGGTATCAGCATCTCCCTCGGGGATTTCCACATCCATAATCTCGGCAAAGTCGTCAATATCGATACTGCCGAGGAAAATATATTCGTTTTCGTTGATTCTTTTGTAGGGCGCTTCTTCGCGCTCATCGTATTCGTCTTGAATCTCGCCGATGATCTCTTCGATAATGTCTTCGAGCGTGACAATGCCGGAAACCCCGCCATATTCGTCAACGACGACAGCGAGATGGAAGCGTTTTTCTTGCATTTCAGCGAGCAATTCATCGGCTTTTTTGGTTTCGGGGATGAAGTACGGCTCACGCAATAATGCCCGCAGATTGAATTCGTGCTCGCCCGCCTGTAAGCTGGGCAGCAAATCTTTGGCATAGAGCAAGCCGAGAATATTGTCGATGCTCTCCTCGTAAACAGGCAGACGGGAGAAACCCGATTCGAGCAGGGCGTGTTGGGCTTTGGCGAGGTCGGTATCTTCGATGTCGAGGGCGATTACGTCAATGCGCGGAGTCATAATCTCGCGGGCAAGGGTTTGCCCGAATTGGAAAATTTCGTAGATCATGCGGCGTTCTTCGCGTTCGAGGCTGCCGTTTTCTCCGTCGTCGGCTTCGACCCAGGTTTTGAGTTCGTCTTCGGTCATTTGCGCCATGCTGCCATGCGAGACGCGCTGTGGATTGAGCAAGAGCAGCGGCAGAAGCACAAAAGGCGTGAAGATGAGCAGCAGAATTTTTGCAAAGGCAGAAAGGCGTATCGCCCATTCTTCGGGGTCTGCCAGCGCATTCGATTCAACGGTAAATTCAATCAGCATCATCACAATGCTGACAGCCAGTAAGCCGAGCAGTTCGAGTAGCCAAGCGAGCGCCAAACCGGTCGCCCAGCTTTGCAAGTAGAGAAAGCTGCCCACAGCGATTCCAAAGCGCATCATAGTTTGGCTCAGGCGCAGCACAGCCATTAGGCGCGAGCTTTCGTGCATCTCGATGGCGCGCTGGGCGCTTATAGGCTTGGTCTCTTGCATGGCGACCAGTTTCAGAGTGCGCGCATTTGCCAAACTGACGCGCGTCGCCGCAATCATCAAGTCAAGAATTAAGAGCAGGGCAATGATGAGTAAGCCCCAGTTGGTTAGGTTCACGGTTTTCTTCCTTTGATAACGTTACAACGTTCGAACGTTTTAACGTTTAAAATTCCTTATCGCCCGCGCCGGCATCCCGACGACGAGCGTATCTTCTTTTACGTTTTTCGTCACAACAGAACCGGCGCCGGTACGCGCACGGTCGCCAAGTTCAAGCGGGGCAACGAGCATCGTATCGCTGCCGATAAAGACATCTTCACCAATCTTGGTCGGATGCTTCTTCTCGCCGTCATAATTGCAGGTAATCGTCCCCGCGCCGATATTCGTATTTGCGCCGATGTCCGCATTCCCGATATACGAGAAATGCCCCATTTTGACGCCCTCGTGCAGCACAGAATCTTTCACCTCGCCAAAATTGCCCATGTGAACGCCCTTTGAGAGATATGCACCCTTACGTAGCCGCGCAAAGGGACCCATATCCACATCGTCTTCGAGAGTCGCTTTTTCGAGAACCGACGATAAGATAATGCAGCGATCCCCAATTTGGCAGTCGGTAATAATCGAATTTGGACCAATCTCACAGCCCGCGCCGATTTTCGTCTCGCCGCGCAGATGCGTATTGGGCTGGATGACGGTATCAGACCCGATTTCCACATCCACGCCAATATAGGTGGATGCGGGGTCTACGATGGTGACACCCTTCAGTTGATGCGCCCGATTCAAACGCGACCTCATGCCTGCTTCCGCTTCAGAAAGGTGGATGCGGGTATTGACTCCGATTGCTTCGATCTCATCTTCGAGTGTGACGGCGGAAACGTGCATCCCGGCATCTACCGCCAACCCAACCGTATCGGTGAGATAGTATTCGCCCTTCGCCGAAAGTGGAATGCGCGCGAGCGCATCCCAAAGCCAGTTGGCATCGAAGCAGTACGCGCCGACATTCAACTCTTTAATCGCTTTCTCTTCTTCGCTCGCAACCGCTTCTTCGACGATGGCGCGCACACCGCCGTCTTCGCCGCGCACCACGCGCCCAAAGCCGCGCGGATCGTCGGCGACGATGGTTAGCATGGTCATGGGACCATTATTCGCTTTTTGGGTTTCGACCAACTTTGAGAGGGTTTCTCCGCTCAAAAGGGGCATATCGGCGGCGCTAACCAGCACGAGATCGGTATCCCCTTTGAGGGTGGATTCTGCCTGTTGGACGGCGTGACCGGTACCCAGCCGTTCTGCCTGCACCACGAATCGGGCAGCGGAACCAATTTCCTCGCGGACGCGATCCGCGCCGTGTCCGATGACCATGACGGGAATTTCATCGCTGATGACTTTGGCGGCTTGCAGGGCGTGCCAAACCATCGGCTTTCCACAAACGGGATGCAGCACTTTGGGGAGATCGGATTTCATGCGGGTGCCTTGTCCCGCTGCGAGGATAACGGAGGTGATTTTCATAAAGATTCCTTTTAATTGTAAGGGCGGGATGACCCCGCCCCGACGAAATGAAAATAAAAAAGACAAGCCTCGCCTCGTTGCGACGATGACTTGTCTGGTTTTAGGAAAAAAGTCCCGCTAAGGCGGGGTCGGGTTCATTGGTACTCATAAAAAATTAGCAGGGGCGCCTGGACTCGAACCAAGATCCACGGCTCCAAAGGCCGGTGTGCTGCCATTGCACCACGCCCCTGAGTTGCCCTTTCGAGCGGGCGAAATTGTATCACAGGGAAGCGCTTTACGCAAAGTTTTAGTTGTTTTCGCCGGGTGCTAAACCAAGTTGTTTTGCTTGTTCGTAGGTTAGTTTATCTGAATCGACATCGGCGCTCTTAAGCGAGTCAGCAGCGTTATCCCAGAAGGAATCAAGGTCGGTGTTGCCGAGGTCGGTTTGTTTGAAGAGCGCTTCAAGCTCCTCGTCGGAGATTTCGTCAACGATCTGCTCTTCGGGAATGGCGTCGACTTCAAAGATGTCGGAAAGATCGGGGAGTTCAGTGGATTCTGCAACAGCTTCCACTTCTTCGTGACGCGGTTCTTCGTGAAGGATTTCGTTTAAGACATGGGCGACTTCGCTTTTCAGAATCACGCTGGAATCGATCATTGCGAGCATATTTTGACGATCTGCGATGCGTTCGCCGCCAATAATGAGAGCGTGGGTTGTGTTGACGGGCATGAGCATAATATCAACTTCACCGGCAGGGAAAATATGATAGCTTTGCGGGCTTTCTTGTCCCAATGTGCGTGAAACTTTGATGCCAGAGCGATAGATGCCGAGTAGATTTTCGAGCACATCTTTCTCAGATATTTCTTCAGGAAAAGAGCCAGCCTTTGCCATAATTTCGCCGTAATCTTCGGTCAGGATGATGACATGCGCGTTCATCTCTTGGCGGAATTTGACGATTAATGCCGAGAGGGTTTTATGCGCTTCATCTTCATCGGGGATAACGGTTGGCTCTAAGCCCAGCGAGCGCTCAACCTTGTCAAGAAACTCGGTCAGCGGGATTGGCTTTTCAAAGAAGGCGTAGACATTGGCTTCTTCAAGCGCTTTGCGTGCCTTGCGTTCCTTTGTGCCTGAAATCAAAATCACCTCAGCAGATTGATTGCGTTTTCTCGTCTTTTCGAGGAGTTCCAAGCCGGTCATGCCGGGCAGCATATAGTCCAGCACAAGCAGGTCGATCTGGCTCATGGATAACTCCAACGAGGCTTCCTCTGCAGAGGGAGCTTCTAAAATTTCCAGTTCGTGGGGCAATGATTCAATCGCCGAACGAAGCAGCCTGATGACATCTTTATGGTCGTCCACAATTAGAATACGCTGGGTCATAATCCTGTTCCCTTTTAAAATAGTCATAAAAACGCAATGTGGCAATTATAGCAAAATTCTGCACGCCCAAACTGCCAATATTTTTAGGTTTCATAAAAGACTCCACTGCAAAAAGACATTCAATCATCTCTAAGTGGGAGAGAATACCCTAAAAACCGAGTTTTTTAATATGTTATCCCTTAAACCGCTCGTTTTAGAGAGAAAAGTGGAGCGTTTTTCAGGTTGATTTCTGAAAAACTCGTTTTTTGCAGTGGACTCATAAAAAAGACAACAAAGATTGACACCCATCCCAAAATCCTCTACACTTTTTCCATGTTATCTCGTGTTTACTCTTGCGCAGTTGTGGGTTTAGAAGGTGTCGTCATCGAAGTCGAAGTCGACACCACGCGCGGGCTTCCGGGCACTGATGTTGTCGGGCTACCAAGCCAAGCTGTCAAGGAAAGCCGCGAGCGTGTCTACGCTGCTATCCACAACAGCGGGTTGCCTTATCCACGCAAGCGCATTATCGTCAACCTAGCGCCTGCCGCCATCCGAAAAGACGGTCCCGCCTACGATCTGCCGATTGCCGTTGGTGTTTTGCTGATGCAAATGCTCGTCCCGCCCGCCAGCATGGACGATGCCATTGTCGTCGGTGAACTTTCTTTAGATGGTACCGTCCGTCACGCCAAAGGGATTTTGCCGATGGCTGCCGCCGCGCGCGAAAATGGCTTCAAACGGATATTCGTTCCCGAAATAGACGCAGCCGAAGCCGCGCTCATCCCTGACCTCGACGTGATACCGGTCAAATCACTGAATGCCCTGTACCAGCATTTGGTCGGCGCGAAAGAGATCACACCCCAAGCCCCGCCCGTTGTGGATAACGTATCCCCGCCCCTTGCCGTGACCGACTTTTCCGAAATCAAAGGGCAAGAACACGTCAAACGCGCGCTGGAAGTGGCAGCAGCAGGCGGACATAATGC
>JANTFU010000051.1 GCA_024763295.1 Anaerolineales bacterium | reverse complement strand
ACCAATAATTTCGGTTGGGATCGATAGTCGGCGCGGGTTTGGGCGTGTTGGTCGGCTCGGCGGTGGGACCGGCGGCTTTCGTCGCTGCCCCCGCGGCGATGGCGGTCTGAAAGACTTCCTGCGATGTGAGTGTGCTGGCGGGAGTCGGTGTTTCGGTGGGGACGTTTGCTGTGGCGGGCAGTGGCGCAGGGGTGGGTTGGCAGGCAGCGAACAGTAGGGAGAAGATGATTAGGAGAAAGAGTTTTTTCATGTTTTGTCTTTTGATTTGGTTTTGATTAAGTTGGCATATTGTACAGGAATAGGACAGGGCGTGAAAGGTTGGGCGTTGCGGTGATAGATGTAGCATCGTACCAGTAATAAAAAAACGCATGGTATCAAAACCATGCGTTTTTGCTTCTAACGTAAGGGGCGGGATAACCCCGCCCTTACAACATCATTTATTCAACACTTACCCTCTCAAATTGACTATTAAAGATATCCGCATAGAAGCCGCCCTTGTCCAAGAGCGCATCATGCGTACCCTGCTCAACAATGTCACCGTTGTCGATGACTAAAATCAGGTCGGCATTGCGCACTGTTGACAAGCGATGCGCAATCACAAAGGACGTGCGACCTTCCATCAGGCTGTCCATTGCCTCTTGAATCAGAACTTCGGTACGCGTATCAACTGAGCTGGTTGCCTCGTCAAGGATTAGGATGCGGGGATCAGCCAAAACGGCGCGTGCAATTGTGAGCAACTGCTTCTGTCCTTGTGAGATGTTGGTGGTCTCTTCGTTCAATACCATCTCGTAGCCATCGGGCAGGGTGTGGATGAAGTGATCCACATGCGCAGCTTTGGCAGCGGATTCGACTTCTTCGTCTGTTGCATCCGGTCGCCCGTAGCGGATATTTTCGAGCAGGCTGGCATTGTAAAGCCAGGTGTCTTGTAAGACCATGCCGAAGTTACGGCGCAAGTCTTGGCGCGTAAAGTCACGGATATCGTGCCCTTCGACGAGAATCGCGCCTTCGTTCACATCGTAGAAGCGCATCAGCAATTTGACCAGCGTGGTTTTGCCTGCGCCGGTTGGACCAACGATGGCAATCTTCTGTCCGGGTTTGGCAACCGCCGAGAAATTCTTGATCACCGGTTTTTCGGGGTCATAGCCGAAGTGGACGTTCTTGAATTCCACATTGCCTTCCACTTTATCAAGCGAGACGGGGTCTTCGGTTTCGACCACTTCTTCGTCTTCTTCCAGGAACTCGAAGACACGCTCGGCTGAAGCAGCCGTTTGCTGCAAGATATTGGAAATATTTGCCAACTGCGTCAGCGGCTGGGTAAAGGAGCGCACATACTGGATGAAGGCTTGAATATCACCGACCGTAATCGTGCCGCGCACAGCCAGCCAGCCGCCCAAAATGGCGACAAAAACATAGCCGACGTTGCCGATAAAGCGCATCAGCGGCATCATCAGGCTCGATAGGAATTGTGACTTCCACGCCGAGTCGTAGAGCGTATCGTTGTAATAATCGAACTTTTCGATGCTCTTTTTCTCGCCATTGAAGGCTTTCATGACGATATGCCCGCCGTACATCTCCTCGACGTGCCCATTGACATGCCCAAGATAGTCCTGCTGCTGTTTGAAGTATTTTTGTGACTGTTTGACAATCACGCTGACGACCACGCCCGAGAGCGGAATCACGACCAACGCCGCGAGCGTCATCTGCCAACTGATCGAGAGCATCATCGCGAGTACACCGATCACTGTCACCACCGAAGTGATGATCTGACTCAAACTCTGGCTGAGGGTCTGGTTGAGCGTATCCACATCATTGGTAATGCGGGAAAGCACTTCGCCTTGCGTGGTCTGGTCGAAATATTTCAGCGGCATACGGTTAATTTTTGCGGCAATATCACGGCGGAAGCGGTAGGCGATATTGGTCGAAACGTCTGCCATAATCCAGCCCTGAATATATGAGAAAAGGGTGGATGCCAGATAAAGCACAAGTACCGTTAAAACGATTTGACCGATTTTGTCAAAGTCAATATCACCGGTGCCTTGCATTTTTGCGATTACGCCCTCAAAAAGGGTCGTGGTCGCGTTCCCCAAAATTTTGGGACCGACAATCCCTGCCGCGGTCGAACCGATCGCAAACAGAATTGCCACCAGCATGGCTATTTTGTACTTGTCGAGATAGGCGATCAGCTTCTTCATCGAGCCTTTAAAGTCTTGCGCGGTGTCGCCTTTCATCATGGCTGCCATGTGACCGCCCGGACGGGGACCAGGCGCACGGCGGGTGTCTCTGCGCTGCATCATGATAATTCCTCCATGCTCAACTGCGAGAGCGCGATTTCTTGATAAACATCAGAAGTCTTCATTAATTCCTCGTGTGTACCTTTGCCAACGACTTTGCCCTTGTCGAGTACAACAATCTGCTCGGCGTGCATCACGCTGGCGACACGCTGCGTCACCACCAAAACGGTGCTGTCGCCCGTGCGTTCCTTCAAGGCTTTGCGCAATTTGGCTTCGGTTTTGAAGTCGAGCGCCGAGAAGCTGTCGTCGAAGATGTAAATCGGGGGATTATTGACCAAAGCACGAGCAATCGACAGGCGCTGCTTCTGCCCGCCCGAAACATTCGTGCCGCCCTGCGAGACTTCCGCTTCAACGCCCTCTTCTTTGCCAGACACAAAATCCGCCACCTGTGCAATTTCCATAGCGGTAGCAAGCGCCTCGTCAGGAGCGTTCTCGTCCGCATAGCGCAGATTTGTTTCGATTGTGCCGGAGAAAAGTACGCCTTTTTGCGGCACATAGCCGATTTTTTCCCGCAAATCATGCTGCGTCACTTCGCGGATGTCGATGCCATCCATCAAAATGCTGCCATCGGTCACGTCGTAAAAACGCGGCAACAGATTGACGACGGTGGATTTGCCCGAACCGGTGGAACCGATAAAAGCGGTAGTTTCGCCCGGTTTGGCAATAAAGCTGATGTCGTGGAGGACGTCTTCGTCGGCGTCTGGATAGTGGAAGGAAACATGTCGGAATTCGACCTCGCCTCGGAAGGGGGACGGAAACGCTCGTGGTTCGGCTGGGTCGGTGATGGACAGTTCTGTCTCGAGAACATCGGCGATGCGATCTGCCGAAACCTGCGCGCGTGGGATGATGATGAACATCATCGAGAGGAAGAGGAATGCCATCACGATCTGCATGGCGTACTGCATGAAGGCGATCATGTCGCCGACCTGCATGGCGGCTGCGGCAACCTGATGCGAACCGACCCAGATGATAGCGAGCATTAGCGTATTCATGATGAGCATCATCAGCGGCATCATAATCACCATCAGGCGGTTGATGAAGAGGCTGTTGGCGGTCAGGTCGAGGTTGGCTTTGTCGAAGCGTTCTTCTTCAAAGCCCTGCATATTGAAGGCGCGGATAACCAACATGCCCGAAAGCTGCTCACGCGAAACGAGGTTGAGGCGGTCGGTCAGTTTTTGGATCAGTTTGAATTTTGGCAAGGCAACCGTAAAGACGACGGCGATGACGCTGACGAGGACTGCCACGGCAATGCCGATTAACCAGGTCATCGAGGCGTCGCGTCCCAAAACGCGGATGATGCCGCCGATGGCGAGAATGGGCGCATAGACAATCATGCGGATGATCATCACGGTCACTGTTTGGAGTTGGGTGATGTCGTTCGTCGAGCGTGTGATCAGCGAAGCGGTGGAAAATTGATTGAACTCGGCGCTCGCAAAGCCTTCTACTTTGCGGAAGAGATCGTGGCGCAAATCACGCGCAACGCCTGCCGCCACGCGCGAGGCAAGATAGCCCACCGCGATGGTAGTGATGCCAGAAAGCAATGTGAGCAGAAGCATAATGCCGCCGACTTTGAGGATGTAATTATTCTGGAGTTTGGCGGTGTCCATGCCGAGGGCTTCGTACTCTGCCTTGACCGGTGCGATGGCGGCTTGGATGAGCATCTGGTCGCCGAGGGCTTCAAATTGCGCATTCATCTTTTCTTGCAATTGCTCAAGCTGGCTGGCAGGCATTTTTGCGAGCATGGCAAAAACATCCATGCCGGGCGGGAGCTTGCTCAGGTCAAAGCCCATATCGGCACCACCCATTTGGGCTGCGGCTTCGGGGTTTTCGATGGCTTGTTGAATGCCGTAGACGACCATCAGCGGTTTGGCGACGATTGGCTCGAGACGTTCAATCTCTTTTTTGTTCACGTCATCGTTCAGGACGTAAACGGCTTCGTCTGCAAGGGCGGGATATGTTTCCACAAGGGAATCATATTCTGGCACGAGCGTTTCCGCATTTGGGTCGACGAGCGTGTAGTGAGAGAGCACATCTTCAGCGTCGGCGGCATCCATAAAGATGGTTAGTTTGTCCATCTGTGCTTCACGGATTGCCTCGGGCACGGCGCTTTCGACGCCTCCTTGTTGGATGCCGTTGTTGACGATCCGTGAGAGGTAGTCGGGCAATGCCAGATCAAGGTTTGCGAGTGCAAAGAGCAAGATCACGGCTACCGTGAGATGCGCCAAATAAGGCTTTAGGTACCTTTTGATTCGGAACATATATTTTGGTTTCTCCTTTTTATAAAGGGAATGGGGATTGGGTAATTGGGTGGAGGCTACTCCTGATTACCTAATTACCTACTCCCTACTCTCTATTTTCTTCATTGCTTCATCAAGAATGCTTAACGCTTTGGCAACTTTATGCTCTTCTTCGTTCGAGAGTGCATCGGCTAACTGGTCTACCCAGAGATAGCGCACATTGATGCTTTCTTCGATAAAGGTGCGCCCTTCTTTTGTTAATTCGACCTTTTTTGCGCGCCGATCGTTTGGATCTTCGGTGCGGGTCAGCATATTGGCTTGGACGAGTTTGTCCACCAATTGGCTGACAGCCGCGTTCGATGTTTCGAGATGTTCGCTCAGGTCAGAAATGCCGCAATGTTCACGGCGATAAACCTGCATCATTAAGAAGAACTGCGCCATCGAATAGCCGCTGTTTTTGACGAAACGTGCCGAGTCGTGCATGGAGCGGTAGGTGAAGGTGTCCATCCACTTGCGCAAGGATTGGGAAAATTGGAGCGAATTAGTCATAGTTAAGTTACCTTTTTAGTTAAGTCCGCTTAAATATATGCAAAAGAAGAAAGTTGTCAAGGGAAATATCCACATCTAAATATTTGTTAATAGACTTCTAATACAAATGGAGAGTGCTTTATAATCTTGACATTCACTTATCCGTGTGTTTTGGTTTCGGTATTCAAAAAAGAAACCGCTGCTTGAAAGCGACAGCTGATACGCCAAGTCTGCTTGAAGCAGACTTTCCAATTCAGTATGGAATTTCAATTCCATGAAATTGTAGGAAAACCCCATGCCCACAGAAAAAGAAGTCTACGCATCCCACGCCGACCAATACGAACGCCTAATTCAGCGTGAAGATTATCAAGGCAACATCCTGAAAGAGATTGAGAAGCTTGTTTCGCTGAAAGGTTTAACCGTCGCCGACCTTGGTGCAGGAACGGGGCGTTTGACGCGCCTGCTCGCGCCGTATGTTGATTTTGTGCACGCCTTCGATGCATCCGCGCACATGCTGGCGGAAGCGGCGCGTTCGCTGGAGGCTATGGGCGTGAAAAATTGGGCAACGGGCGTGGCAGATCATCGCCAAATTCCGCTTGGCGACGCCAGCGTTGATTTGGTTGTTTCGGGCTGGTCTTTTTGTTATTTGGCAGTATGGGGCGGTGATGCGTGGAAAATCGCGCTCGAAGATGGGTTGGCGGAAATGCGTCGCATTCTAAAGCCGGATGGGAAGATTATCATTTTTGAGACACAAGGCACGGGGGTGGCGCATCCAACGCCGCCAGCGCATCTCGCCGCGTATTTTGACTTTTTGGCGGAGGCAGGTTTCGGGTCAGGAGCGTTCCGCACCGATTATCGCTTTGCATCCCTCGCCGAAGCCCAGGAATTGTCCGCTTTTTTCTTTGGGGCAGAGATGGGGGCGAAGGTTATCCGCGAAGGTTGGCAAGTTTTGCCCGAATGGACAGGTGTTTATTGGCTGCCCTAATTGACAGTTCCCCCTCGCTAGACTACACTACACGCTGTTAAACGATATTATCGCAAAACCTTTTTCAAGGAGTTTTCTTATGGGATCACATAAGGCAAATGATGCCGTTTCACAACGCATTCAAGCCATGACAGACCGCGCCAACGATATGAAAGCGCGCGGCGTTTATTTCTACAATATGCCGGTTACTGAAGTTTACGATGACGCAACCGTCTTGGTAAACGGACGCCGGATGGGCATGTACGCCTCGTACGGCTATTTGGGCTTGCTCGGTCACCCCCGAATTGCAGCCGCCGCCAAAGCTGCCATCGATAAATACGGCACGGGAACGAATGGTGTCCGCACCCTGGCTGGTACCCTCGACCTGCACAACGAACTCGAAGAAACTATCGCCGATTTCAAACATGCCGAAGCTGCCGTCACCTACACATCCGGCTACGCCACCAACCTGAGCGTCATCTCCACGCTCATGGGGCGCGGCGACTGGGTACTCTCTGACAAACTCAACCACGCCAGCATCGTGGATGGCTGCATGATGTCGGGTGCCCTCTTCCGCCGCTTCAAACATAACGATATGGCGGACCTCGAAAAACGTCTCCAACAAGCCCCCTCCGATGTCTCAAAACTTGTGATTGCCGACGCCGTCTTCAGCATGGATGGCGACATCATTGACTTGCCGAAAATGGTCGAACTCTGCCAAAAATACGATGCC
Source organism: Anaerolineales bacterium (assembly GCA_024763295.1). Lineage (GTDB taxonomy): Bacteria > Chloroflexota > Anaerolineae > Anaerolineales > Villigracilaceae > Desulfolinea. The sequence continues at coordinate 4,376 of JANTFU010000051.1, read as the reverse complement.
TGGCTAATGATGGACGAAGCCCACTCGGTTGGCGTACTCGGCAAAACCGGTCGCGGTATTGAAGAACATTTCGACATGTTCGGCACCGTCGATATCAAAATGGGCACGCTTAGCAAAACCATCCCCTCGGTGGGCGGATATGTTGCCGGCAAAAAAGATATGATCGACTATTTGCGCCACGCCAGCCGCGCCTATATTTTCTCCGCCGCGTTGCCGCCCGCACAAGCCGCCGCCGCGATGGAATCCTTCAAGGTCATTCTTGATGAACCCTGGCGCATAGAAAAACTCTGGAAAAATACCCACCAATTCCTTGGCGGTCTCAAAGATGCCGGTTTTGACACGCTCTACTCCGAAACCGCCGTCGTCCCAATCATGTGCGGCGACGACGAACGCGCCTACGAACTGACCGCCGCCTGCCAAGCGAAAGATCTCTTCATGCTGCCCGTCGTTTCGCCCGCCGTTCCCAGCGGGCTCGCTCGCCTGCGCTCCACCATCACCGCAGCGCATGAAACCAAAGACATCGCTTACGCCCTCGATGTGATTGCCGAAGCTGGTAAAGAGATCGGCATTATCTAAAAGGAAACCGCCAAGACGCGAAGAACGCCAAGCCTTTTTAAGCCTTTTCCAAGTCGCTAAGATTTTAAACACCTTGGCGACTTTTATAAAAGCTCTGCGCACTCTGCGCCTTGGCGGTTAAAAATTATGTCAGCTATCATCCTTCACGCAGGACGCGAAAAGTCCCTCTACCGCCACCACCCCTGGATTTTTTCAGGGGCGATTGCGTCTATGGATGGAAATGCTGGACTTGGTGAGACGGTAGAGATCATCTCATCAAAAGGCGAATTTCTGGCGAAAGCCGCCTACTCGCCCAATTCCAGCATCCGAGCTCGCGCCTGGAGTTGGCTTGATACCGCCATAGACGCAGATTTCCTGAAGACAAAGTTGGCTGCCGCTATCTCCCGCCGTAAGGGCGGGGTCATCCCGCCCATCCCCTACAATGCTGAACGCCTCGTCCACGCCGAATCAGACGGCATCCCCGGCTTGATTGTTGACCGCTACGGCGATGATGTGTTGGTTATGCAAATTCTCACCGCCGGAGCGGAATATTGGCGCGAAACCATTGCAGATTTGCTCGTTGAACTAACCGGCATCCCCAACATCTACGAACGCTCGGACGTGGATGTGCGCAAACTCGAAGGTTTAGAACCACGCACAGGCATTTTGCGCGGCAATCCCCCCGAAAAAGTCGAAATCACGGAATACGGAACACGTTTCACCGTAGACATTATTAACGGACACAAAACCGGCTTCTATCTCGATCAGCGTGAAAATCGTCATTTGGTCGGTCAACTTGCCAAAGATCGCGATGTGCTGAACTGCTTCTGCTATACGGGCGGATTCAGCGTCCACGCGGCGGCGGGCGGGGCGAAATCGGTGCTGTCCATCGACGCTTCGGGAGACGCGCTTAAGCTGGGAGCTGAAAACGCTGCTCTTAACGGGCAACCCAGTGAAATCCATGAGTGGCTCGAAGGCGATGTCTTCAAAGAACTGCGCACCTTCCGCGATTCGCGCAAATCCTTTGACTTAATCGTGCTTGATCCGCCCAAATTTGCGCCGACTAAAGCGCAAGTCAAGCGCGCGGCGCGCGGCTACAAGGACATCAACCTACTGGCGTTCAAGCTGCTGCGCCCCGGCGGGATTTTGGTCACTTTTTCGTGTTCCGGCGGGATTGATATGCCTCTCTTCCAAAAAATCGTTGCCGATGCTGCGTTAGATGCGGGCGTGGAGGCGCAAATTACCCAAAAATTGGGGCAGGGCGCTGACCATCCTATTGCGCTGAATTTCCCTGAAGGGGAGTATCTGAAAGGATTAGTTTGCCGCATATAGAAAAATCCCGAATTCATCACGAATTCGGGATTTTTTTCATTGGACGACTTTAAGCAGTTTGTAATATTTCCAACTTTTATCTTCCCAGACAAGTTCGTAGGCGCCTTCGTCAATTTTTTGGTTAATATAGTCGTTAATCGGCGGATCAATGAAGATGTCTTCGGGGACGAGTAGATAGTCAACGCGCAAGTTTTCTAGTTTGCCAATGAAAGTATCGTAGTTGCGGTAGTTGTCGTAGAGTTCGACTTCATCAAAGCCGGAGAGAAAACGCATGGGGTAGTTGGTAAGAATTTTGATTTCAGTGCCTTCGCGTTCGACTAAATCGTAAAGTAGGGCATTCTTTTTGGGGCTGAAGAGTTGGCTTTGTTGGGCAAGCTGTTTTTCGGCAAGTACTTCGTTCGGGTATTTGGCAACCAAGCCAAACCCAAGCGCGATCAGAATAATCGTTAGCAGTAACCATGTTTTGATTTTCCCAAAATCCCAGAGGGATAGTCCCCAGTCGATGAGTTTTTCGATGGATATGCCTGCGACCAAGCCGAAAATTGGGATGAATATGGAAAGGTTGCGCGTGTCGTAGCTGGCAACAAGCGCCCATAAAATGGGATAGGGCAAAATCAGCGTGACGACCAACCAGCGATAAAGGGGTTTTAAGGCAAAGAAGGCGAGTAGGATGATGGGAAATAGAATTAGGTAGATTTCAAATTTGGAGATGGTATCAATGATTTGCTGAAACCATCCGACGTTGTAGTTGTTGTTGGCGGAAGCTTCTATCAATTCTGTGATGCCGACTCGGTCATTCCCAAAGAAAATGGCGATCTGTTTATAGATGTACCAGGGAACTGCCATCAAGGCACTGAGCAGTGTGGCAGCGTACAGGCGTTTTTTCTCTTTTTGCAAGGCTGTAAAACGTCCTTGTTTCAGAATGCCAAAGTAAAACCAAACTGGAAAAAGGATAAAAATTATAATGCCGGGCTGTTTGACTACCGCCGCTGCACCTGCGAAGAAAAAGCAGAGAAAGAGAAGGTGCGTTTTCTCTCTTTCTGTTTCAGCCAGATCGAGCTTGATCAAAGTGTAAAGGCTCAACAGGGCAAAGAATGCCATGACGCCATCAACATATCCGTTGGTGAGTTCCAAAATCAGGAACTTTTTTAAAAGTAGATAAATGACTATCGTTGATAAAAAGAAGCCGGTTTTCTTTGTTTGCAAGCCCAGATCGAATGGCATCAGGAGTATCAAAAAAGCCATTGGCAGAACCAGAAATTTGGAAAAGAGCTGAATTTCTGTGTTGCCCATAAATACATAGGGTAGGGAGTAATTAATCGGTACCAGTTGAGGGTAATTGCGGGTACTCGTCGGCAATGTGCCATTTTCCCACTCAAGCGCCCAACGATTCCAAGAGACTATCGCATCCCAAGAATCGAAAATTGTGCCTGAATAATGTATGGCAAGCTTTATAGACCACCATAACAGCGAGAGCGAAAGGACAAAGGCAGCGAGTGCAATGACCGTTTTGACAAACGAAGAGAAGTTTTTTTCAGATGACCATGTATCAAGCAAGCTGCGGAAGCTGTCGAGTGTATTGTCCACCCACTGACCTAGTATTTCTGTAAGAGACTGATGTCGCGTTGTAATGGATATCCAAAATAGCAATAAGATTTCGGCTGAGAAAATAAAAAGTAGTATCCGCTGTTCGTAAATGTGCAGTAAAAATAAAATAAGTACCAGCAAATATGAACTGCTAAGGCTGAGTGCTACGGTATAAATCAGTTTTTGTAGTCTGCTACCGCGAAAACCGGAAATTTTTAGAATGATAATTCCGGGAAGGATAAGGGCTTGGATAATTGCAAAAATGCCCAGGATGATTAGTGGGTGGTTGGTCATAATACAGGCTTGGGATTTGGATGGTACAGGTTATAACGCTTTGTGTTCGGCGATGGGTTTTTGCGGTGTCGCTGCCAAGTCAATATTGATTGCTGCGAGAATTAACTGAAAGCCAAGAATTAGAAAAATAACGGGAATCATCACGGTTCCGGTAGGGGCAGGGATACCTAGTCGAGCGTATTTGATCCATTTTGTGATGCCAAAGACCAAGCTGAAAATGAGCATGGGTACGCCACTGAGCAGATAAAGTGAATCAATGCCAAAGTTGTAGAGGAATTTCTTGATCAGGATGCGACGCAGCAGGAGTATCCCCAACTTGGGTGGAAATTCAAATAGAGTTTTGGTGACTGATAAATTCGAGACTTCATCCCCATAAACGGCAGGGTAAGGGATATCGCGAATGACGGCGTTGATTAAGTAGAGTTCGCCCAATAGGGATGTTTCAAAGAAATAACGTTTGTGCAAGCGTTCCAAATTCAAGCTGTTAAGTGCTTCATGCCGGATTGCGAGGAAACCATTCGTGGGGTCGAAGATGTTCCAATAGCCGGTAGCTGCCTTGACGAGAAAGCTCAAACCCATATTCCCGATCTGGCGCACGGGCGGCATGG
>JANTFU010000050.1 GCA_024763295.1 Anaerolineales bacterium | reverse complement strand
CGGGGAAAAATCGTCCAGCGCGGCAGCCAAGCCGAACTCATGGGCGAAGCGGGGCTTTTCCGTCAAATGGTACAAATCCAAAATCGCATTCTGACAGAATAGAGCGCAAAAGCCATCTGCAATTCTTATGGCATTGTATGGCTTCGCGAGGAGCGTCTTTTTGCGACGAAGCGGTCTCATTTCGGGGAATTGCTGAAAAATCATATTTTTGCTTGCAGAGCTAAATTGAACGTGCTATAATTTTTTCGTTCCCCAGTAAAGAAAAATGTAAAATGTTCCGAACGGCGTTGTGTATCCGTTCAATCATCCCAACTTTATTTTGAAAAATTCAATTGCCTGTAAAAGATAAGACTTTAATGCCCACAAACTTGGGGGGCATCTTTTGCTTTGTCTAGTCACTTTCAACGAAGAGAATCGAGAAAATTTATGAGAACAGTCGCTGAACTCGAAAAACTACGCCTGCTGGAATTGCGCAAAATAGCCAAAGAGTACGAAATTCCGCGTGCCAACCGCCTAAAAAAGGAAAGTCTCATTTTAGCCATTCGGCACGAGGAAGCCGCCAAAGAAGGTTTGGAAATACGCGGTGGTATTCTGGAAATTATGAGCGAGGGCATTGGTTTTCTGCGGGCGGATAATTATCGAGTAAGTTCAAAAGATATTTATGTTTCACAAGCGCAATTGCGCAAATATAATTTAAGAAATGGCGATATGGTGATTGGCTATGTCCGCGAGCCGCGCCAGTCGGAGCGTCATTATGGCTTAACCAAAGTTGAAACCGTCAACGGACTTGACCCGCAAGAAGCGCGCTATCGTCCAAAATTTGAGAGTTTGGTACCGGTTTTTCCCGATCAACGCTTTGATTTAGAGCATGATCCGCGCGAGCTGGCTACGCGCTTAATTAACCTAATTTCACCCATCGGGCGTGGGCAACGCGGGCTAATCGTTTCGCCGCCGAAAGCCGGTAAAACGACCATCTTGAAAGAGATTGCCAACGCAATTTCAGCACAAAATCCCGATGTCCACATGATGGTGGCATTGATTGGCGAACGCCCCGAAGAAGTAACCGACATGGATCGTTCAGTAGAAGCCGAAGTAGTCGCTTCGACTTTTGATGAACCGGTCACGTCGCACGTCCGCACGGCAGAGATTGCTCTGGAACGCGCTAAACGCCTCGTTGAAGGTGGGCGCGATGTGGTCATTTTGATGGATTCGATCACTCGCTTGGCACGCGCCTACAACTTGGTCGTCAATCCTTCGGGACGTACGCTTTCGGGCGGGATGGATCCTTCAGCTTTGTACCCGCCGAAACGCTTTTTCGGCGCTGCCCGCAACATTGAAGGCGGCGGCTCGTTGAGCATCATCGCCACCTGCTTGGTGGATACAGGCTCTCGTTTAGATGATGTGGTCTACGAAGAATTTAAAGGTACCGGCAACATGGAATTACATCTCTCGCGCCGCTTGCAAGAACGTCGCATTTTCCCCGCACTCGACATCGACCGCTCATCCACACGCCGCGAAGACCTATTGCTCGGTCCAGACCTGCTAAAGCAAGTCTGGCTAATGCGCCGCATGTACATCCAAATGACCTCCCCACAACCACAAGGTGCAGGGATGTCCCCCGGCGTTGCGATGGAAGCAATTATTCAGCGTTTGCGTACATCAAAAAACAATCAAGAATTCTTGGATTCTCTAAGCGCGGAAAATTAAGTCTTAACGACTTCTTAGAAGACCTTCCTTGCGCTGGATTTTTCATACCCCTTAAGGTATAAATCCAGCGCAAATGTTTTTAAATTATCCTACACAAAACGAAACCCGAAAAAATTAGCGCTATGAAGAAAACCCTTTTTACCTTTATCAGTTGGTTAATCACCTTCCTTATCGTTGGCGGCATTCTCTATTGGGGCAATAGCCATAAAACCGATTTTGTCAAAACCGCCCCGCCAATCGTGCAGGAAGAAAGCACAGCGACATCCGCACCTGCCGCAGAAAACGCCGCCAGCGTCCCGGCTGAAAGCGAAACAGTCCTGATTAGCGACAGTAACAACGCCATTAAACGCCAAATAGCCCTCAAAACGCGCATCCCTGAAGACCGCCCTAACTACACAGTGCGAAAATATACCGTCGCGCGCGGCGATTCAACCTTCAGCATTGCCGATGAATATAATATCGAACCCGAAACCCTGCTTTGGGCAAATTACGACACCCTGCAAGACAGCCCCGACAGCCTGCGCGTAGGACAGGAACTCAATATTCCACCGGTGGATGGCATCTATTACCAATGGAAAGAAGGCGATACCGTCGAAGGAATCGCCGCCGAATTCGACGCTGACGTAGACGACATCCTCAACTATGCAGGCAACAATGTTGATCTAACCAACCCAACTTTTGAGCCCGGCGACTGGGTCATGATTCCCGGCGGCTCACGCGAGTTCATTCAATGGGTCATTCCCGTTCAAGCCAGCGGAAATTCAGGCACATCCAACTACTCAGGCAGCAACTGTCCGGGCGGCGCGGTCGGGACGGGCTATTTTGTTTGGCCCGCTGACAACCACTACCTTTCGGGCAACGATTTCTGGTCGGGACATCTCGGCATCGACATCGCTGCCAACGCCGGCGCCGCCATCTATGCCGCTGACAGCGGCGTGGTCACCATGGCACAAGGTGGCTACAACTACGGCTATGGCAACGTGATTGCCATCGACCACGGCAACGGCTTTGCGACCCTCTACGCTCACCTTAGCCAGATTAATGTTGGCGTTTGCCAGAGCGTGTACGCCGGGCAATTAATTGGGCTGGCAGGCAATACCGGCAACTCCTTTGGCGCGCACCTCCACTTTGAAATCCGTCACAACGGCGGATTTGAGAACCCTTGGCGCTGGCTGCCCTAATCTCTCGCCACAGCCCTCTTCCAAAGGGAGAGGGAAGATTGCCATGAATGAACAAAAGCTCAAAACCGCCCTCAAGCATTTGCCTTTGGGCGATTTGCGTTATTACGAACAAGTTGGCTCAACCAATGATATTGCCCTGCAATGGAGCGCCCAAAAAGATTTTCGGGATTATTCCCTCGTCATCGCCAACGAGCAGATTAACGGACGCGGACGTGATGGACGCAAATGGCAGACTCCGCCCGATTCCGCGCTTGCATTCAGCCTGATTCTGCGCCCAAACAACGTCGAGAAGAAAAACCTGATTCTGTTCACTGCTCTCGGCGCCTTGGCTTTGGTCACCGCCCTAAAAAAACAGTACGCCCGCGAAGCCGAAATCAAATGGCCCAACGATGTACTGCTCGACGGAAAAAAAGTGGCGGGCATCCTCGTAGAAGCCAATTGGCTTGGCAACCAGCCCCAAGCAGTTGTCCTCGGCATGGGCGTGAATATCACATCGAACGCCGTGCCGCCCGCAGTTGAGACGCGCTTTCCCGCCACGTCGCTGGAAGATGCCTTGGGCGTACCCGTGCGGCGTCTGGATGTGCTCTCCGAGCTGCTGACCGCTCTTTTTGAGTGGCGTCCACACTTGGGACGGGCGGAAATGGTAAGCGCTTGGGACAGGCACCTTGCTTACAAGGGGCTGCCAGTCGAAATCCATGCGCGAAGCGGGCAGGTCATCCGAGGCGTATTGGAGGGCATCAATCCCGATGGAAGTTTGCGCTTAGATACTGCCCCATCCATCCATTTTGGGGATGTTCATTTACGCCCTTCGAGGGTATGATATAGGCGAATTTTCCGTAAAGAGGTGAGTTATGTTAGATAATTTGCGTGATGATGCGAATTCATCGCCCTTTTTTGACGAAGACGAAGAATTGCCGGATTTCCTCGAAGAGGATGACGAGGAGTCACTTGCCAAGCCCCAAAGTGACCCGTTTGCCTTTTTGAAACCGATTATGGTACTAACGCCTGTGCAGCGTTTTGTTTTGGCGGCGTTGTTATTTATGGCGGTTTGTATTATTGGCTCGATGTTTTTGATGGTGACGGGCAAATTTTTTATCTTTTAAACTTAAACGATTAGATACAAAGAGCCGTGTCTGTATAGACACGGCTCTTTTGCTTTAATGAACACCCTGCACTCTTGGCGCAGAAGCCTTTTAGGGTAGAAGTCAAGAAACGCGGATTAAACAAACCTTGTTTTTTTGTCGTTTATAGGTAATCCCCCCTCTGTCCTTCGGACATCTCCCCCCGAAGGGGGGAGAATTAATCCCTTCCCCCTTCGGGGGAAGGTTAGGATGGGGGATACCCACAATAAATCAAAGAGACCTGTATTTTATTTTCATTCCTAAAGCAATTCCTGCTGTCCTTGTTCGGGTTCTTGAGTCGCGGTTTCAATATCCGCACCAGCTTGTTTCAGGTCTTCAGCGGCGATACGGGCAACGGCGGCGACCGAATCACCTTCCGGGACGCGCATCAGATGGACGCCGCGTGTGGCACGTCCAGCCGTTTTGACATCCTTGACCTTGATGCGAATGATGATGCCGCCCGTGGACATAAGCGTGAGGTGGTCTTCGGGCTGCACAACACGTGCCGCAACGATCTTGCCCACAATCGGGATGGCATGTTTGTCAATGGTCAGGATGCCCTGCGTCGCGCGTCCTTTGGGCGTGTATTCTTCAAGCGGAGTTTGTTTGCCAAAGCCCTTTTCGGTCACAGTCAGCAGGCTGGCATTCGGGCGGATGACGGTCATGGTGGTCATACGGTCATTTTGGGTGAGTTTGATGCCAATCACACCGGCAGCGGGACGTCCCATTGCGCGGACTTCCTGCTCGGAATAACGCAACGCTTTGCCTTGCTCGGTAACGAGGATAATTTCATCATCACCGCTGGTTAGGCGTGCCCAGCCGAGTTTGTCGCCATCGTTCAAGCCCATTGCAATCAACCCTGAAGGACGTACGGAAGCAAATTCAGAGAGTTCGACACGCTTGATGCGCCCCTTAAGCGTGGCGAGCGTACAGTAGGCAGCATCATCAAAGCTCTTCACTGCAATTGCCGCCGTGATTTTTTCGTCACCATCGAGTGCCAGAATATTGACAATCGGAATGCCCTTGCCAGTGCGACTGGCTTCAGGAATTTGATAAGTCTTCTCAGAGTAAACTTTGCCCTTATCGGAGAAGAAGAGGATTGTATCCAGCGTGCGGGCAGGAATCATCATCAAAATTTCGTCTTCGTCTTTCGTGGTGTGCCCCTTAACACCACGACCGCCACGTCCCTGCGCGCGGAAGGTCTTGGCGACCACGCGCTTAACATAGCCGCGTTCGGTAATCGTCACCAAAACAGATTCATCTTCAACCAAATCTTCTTCGTTTAGGTCTCCGCTGGCATTTGCAGCAATTTTTGTGCGCCGCTCATCGCCATATTTTTCATTTAATTCGCTCAAATCATCTTTGATAAGCGCAAGGATTTTCGCCGGATGCGCGAGCAAATCTTCATAATAGGCAATCTTCGCCATCACTTCTTTATATTCTTCTTCGATTTTCCAGCGTTCCAAGGCAGCGAGACGGCGCAACTGCATATCCAAAATCGCCTGTGCTTGAATTTCGCTTAATTTGAAGCGTGTCACCAAATTGTTGCGTGCTTCTTCCACGTCCGCAGAAGAGCGGATGGTTTCAATAACAGCGTCAATATTATCCAGCGCAATCAGCAAACCATCCAAAATATGCGCTCTGGCACGCGCTTTATCTAAATCATATTGCGTGCGGCGCGTAATTACTTCCTGACGATGTTCAATAAAGAGTTGCAAGGCACGCTTGAGCGAAAGCAGGCGCGGCTCGTTCTTGACCAATGCCAGCATCTGCACACCAAACGTTGATTGCAAGGTGGTGTACTTATAAAGTTGATTCAAAACCTTCTTGGGTTGGGAACCGCGTTTAAGTTCGATCACAATGCTCATGCCGCGCCGATCCGATTCGTCACGCAAATCGGAGATTGAATCGATCTTGCCGCTACGCGCCAGTTCGGCGATGCGCTCAATCAGCGAAGTCTTGTTAATTTGATAAGGGATTTCTGTAATCACAATCTTAAAACGATTGCCACGCGCCATTTCTTCGATATGCGCCGTACCGCGCATAATAATGCGTCCCTTGCCGGTACTGTAAGCCTGTATGATGCCTTCTTTGCCAACAATGATGCCGCCGGTAGGAAAATCGGGACCGGTGACGAATTCCATCAAATCATCGACGACGATCTCGTCACGTCGCTCGTAATTGTCGATCAGATACACGAGAGCGCCCGCCAATTCACGCAGGTTATGCGGTGGAATATTGGTTGCCATCCCAACCGCAATACCGGACGAACCGTTTAAGAGCAGGTTGGGAAAACGAGAGGGAAGGACGCTCGGTTCTTTCAGCGAATCATCAAAATTCGCAACGAAGTCAACCGTATTTTTGTCAATGTCCACCAACATCTCTTCGGCGAGTTTTCCCATGCGGGCTTCTGTATAACGCATCGCAGCCGGGGAATCGCCATCAATCGAACCAAAGTTACCCTGCCCATCAACAAGGGTGTAACGCAGTGAGAAATCCTGCGCCATACGCGCCATCGATTCATAGACCGCCGAGTCGCCGTGCGGGTGGTATTTCCCCAATACTTCCCCAACAATACGCGCAGATTTTTTATGCGCTCCCGTCGCACGGATGCCCATATCTTGCATCGCGTAAAGGATGCGGCGATGCACCGGCTTAAGCCCGTCGCGTGCATCTGGCAACGCACGCGCCACAATCACGCTCATCGCATAATCGAGATAAGCGGAACGCATTTCGCTATTAATATCAACGTGTTGAACTTCACCAACTTCCATAAAAAAGAACCCTTCCAGACAAAATAAAAACTCGCCATATTAAAGAAGGCAGGCGAGTGAATACTACATAAAAGCCTAAGCGTAATTATACCGCGAACCACCTTTTCTATGGGTTTTTAAATCAAAAAAAGAGACCCTTTTTTAGGATCTCTTTTCAGTGCCGAAGGTGGGAGTCGAACCCACACGAGCGTAAGCTCACTACGCCCTGAACGTAGCGCGTCTGCCTATTCCGCCACTTCGGCAAGTCTACTTTCTTGAGCGGGAAGTATTGTATCGCAAACAAGGATTTTGTCAACTAGCTAAAACAAGGAATTTAACAAAAAGCTGATATTTTTCTTTTATTTTTCAGACATTCGAGGCGTATATTAACCAGCGTAAGGACAAACCAACAAATAAATCTACACATAAGGAGGTTGACTATGTCCACTCTTACTCGTTGGGAACCGGTACGTGAAATGATGACACTGCGTGAGGCAATGGACCGATTGTTCGATGATGCGTTCACCCGCCCCATCAACATGGGAGCAGTCTCCGCGATGCCCGCCATTGATATGTACCAAAATGAAGATGACCTGATTGTAAAAGCCTCTCTCCCCGGCTTAACTAAAGACGATGTCGACATCACCGTTACCGATGGCGTACTCACGCTGCGCGGTGAATATAAAAACAACGAAGATGATAACGGCGCATCCTACCACATCCGCGAGCAGCGCTACGGTGTCTTTGAACGCTCCATCAGCCTGCCGACCGATGTCGAAGTCGACAAAGCCAAAGCAGAGTTTGAAAATGGCATCCTGACCATTACCCTGCCAAAAGCCGAAGCTGTCAAACCGAAGCTGATTAGCATCAAAGCAAAATAAAAAATCACTATTCATTTCTTCCCCCATACGAAAGCCCCGCGATAAAATCGCGGGGCTTTTTTCGTTTAAACGTAGATTATGGCTAATTACTCTTCTTGGTGATAACCTGAATAGGCGGTTCACAATAGATCGACAACTCAATTGCCGTTTCGACGGCTTCTTCTGCGGTGTGACCGAGGTACAACGCAGCTAAAGCAAAATCCATGCCTGCCCCAATCGCTTCGTAGGATGACACTGAAGCAATCAGCCAATGCTCAATATAGAAAACCACGCCATCAATCCCAATAAAATAACTATTCTCAATCGCGCCGCGATCCGTGCGTTTTTTCTTCCATGCAGAAAATTCATTCCAAAATTCTAAAATCCCTTCCTCGGTTGCTGCTGGAGGTTGATGCGTTTTCGCAAAAATCTGCAAAAGCCCGCTCTCTTCCGCTAAACCAACCGAGCCAATCACCATATTATTCACTTCAACCAACTTCGAGCGGTTGATATTATTCTTGGTCTGCGTAGAACCGCGCACCGAAATAGAGTCTGCGGCAATCTCATAACCATCTTCCAAAATTCTACATGCAACAATTGACATAAGTACTTCTCCTTTTTTGCCCGAAATTTCGCTAAAGTATAGCACACGGGACAAAAAAAACCGCCCCACACATGGACATTTGCAGGATCGGCAACAAAGGAAAAATGCCCTACCAAAACAAATTCCGTTAAAGCGCCCCTCGTAACAATCTCGCTAAAAGCGCCTCTTCCTCGTCTCGTGATTTGACTTCCCCATCCTGCCAAGCAGCCCGTAAACGGGACAAAATCTCACGATAACGAGGTCCGGGTTTTAGACCGCGTCCCTGCAAATCCACGCCGCGTGTATAAGGCTGAAGCAGGCGCCATTTGGCAAGATACTGCACAATTGCAAAGCGGAGCGGCTCATCAATCCCGCACAGGGATGCCGCATAGAGAGCCAGTGGCGGGATACCATCCAAACGCGCTGCCCAAGCGCTGTTCTTCGCGCCTTCAAGCGCAGGCAGGTCATCGCAGAGTTTGCGCGTGACCAAGAGCGCCTCTTCCAGCGCGGAAGAGAAACGCAGCTTTTTGATAACCGCTTTCAAATCTTTTGAGGTGAGCGGCAACAGCCAGACCAAATATCCCAACGTGCGCCGATTATCGAGATTGCCAATCGTCGGCAATTCGCCAAAATCACGCGGAACGGGCGTATTCAACGCCTCGTGCAAGCGGCGCACCAAGCCGACATCCTGTTTTAGCGCAGGATGAATTGCTTCAAGCAAACCCAACTGTCCAAGCCGTGAGAACATCGCTACAGCGCGTTCTTCGTCAAGAATCAAGTCCAATTCATGGCGGATGCGTGCGCCCGTCAATTTGCTCAAAAGGGGCAAGGCTTCTGTCATCAATTGCTCGGTACGTTCACTGAAGTTGAAGCCAAAACGCTGCTCAAAGCGGACGCCGCGCAACATGCGCGTAGGATCGTCTACAAAGGACAGCGAATGCAAAACACGCACAATCCCCTTCTCAAGATCAGCGAGACCACCGTAATAATCATGGAGTTCGCCATAATGCAAGCCATCCAAGCGTAGGGCAAGCGTGTTGATTGTAAAGTCACGGCGGTGCAGATCGAGTTTGATGCTGCCGCTCGAAACGGTCGGAAGCGCCGTTGGACTTTTGTAGAATTCCGTGCGGGCGGAAATAAAATCAAGAAACATTGGTAAGTTTGAACGTTCTAACAAACTAACGTTCAAACGTTCAAACGTGACATCATCAAGAAACCATTTGGCGGTGCCGAAGCGGGCATGGGTGGTGACGCGCCCGCCGTATTTCTCGGTGATGGCTTTTGCTAGTGCAATCGCATCCCCTTCGACAACGATATCGAAATCCATGCTGGGACGATCGAGCAGCAAATCGCGCACAAAGCCACCAACGACGTAGAGGGCAACGTGCTGTTCAGCAGCCATCTCTGCAACACGCTGCATCAGATTAAGGCGCGCTTTGGGTAGCGCATTTTCAAGACGAGTTGCAAAATTCGTCTCAGTGGGATTAGGCGCAGTCGGCGCGAGGGTTTTGAGTAAATCTGTGCGGGTGACAATTCCAACCACTTCGCCATCTTCGACAACGGGAATCTGCCCCCAACCGCTGTCCGTCATGCGGGCTTGGAGCGTATCAATTGAATCGGTCGGCGCGACAGTCACTTCGCCGGCACTCATCAGGCTGCCGGCTGTCAAATTCAGATGATGCGATTGGGCGCGGTCTACCGAACGGCGATTGAGCAAACCAACCACCCGCCCGTCCTCCACAATTGGATAGCCTTCATAGCCAAAGCGCTGCATCAACTCAGCCGCAGTGGATACGGGGGTTTCGGGAGCCAGCACTTGCGGTCCACGCGACATGATTTCGGCAACGGTGATAGGCGGGACGACGTAGTTCGGGAGAAGATTGAGCAACTCATCTTTCACTACAAAACAATTATCCTGTAGGAGCGGGGTGACCCCGTCCCTACTCTCTGTAGCAAATTCCTTACGAATCAAAGCCGCCGCCGCTCTAGGATGCCCGCCGCCGCCAAATTCGGCAGCAATTTTTCCAACGTGAATGGCATCTGACGTGGAGCGCGCCACCAAACGAATCCCTTCAAGCGTTTCGACAAAGATAAAAAGCGCATCGGGTTCGAGCAAATCACGCAATTTATGCGCCATCGACGAGATTTCTTCGTCCAGTTCGCGGGCGTCGGCACAGGCGGTCACAATCTGGTGTCCGTTAATTTGGTGATGCTCTACAGCAGCCACCAAAGCATCATACACAACGCGCTGTTTTGGTGAAAGCGGCGTGTTCAGGTGGTCACCGGCAATTTGCAGGCTGGCACCCTGCTCCAACAGCCACGCAACCGCGCGCGCATCACGCGGAGTGGTACTGGCATACGAAAGCGATCCCGTATCTTCGTAGATGCCGAGTAACAGCAAGGTGGCGTGGAGCGCAGAAAGCTGCCCTTTGGTCTCCCGCAAACTCTCGGTCAGGAGCGTCGCGGTCGCGCCCACAGGGTCAAGCGTCACATCCCAATCCGCAGGCAAATTCTCTCGGCGCGGATGATGATCCAACACGCGCACGCGCGTCCCCTTCCCCATCCCCCTCAACGTGACAAGTGATTGCGTATCCACAAGCAGCACCGACTCGACCTTTTCTTTGGGCAGGTCGCGCGGGTCCACAAAAGGAAATTCGCGTCCGTAAATGGTGAGAAAAGCGCGCAAGTTACGATTAACTTTACGCGGCAAAACGGGCAAGGCGTGCTCGTTAAGCAGAGATGCGCCAAAGAGCGCCGCGAGAGCGTCGAAATCGGCTTGTTCGTGGGTCAGAATGATGTGCATGTTAAAATTCTATCACGGCACAGGGTAGAATTGGGACATTAGGAAACAGGTAATTAGGGAGCAGGTATCAGGCAAGCAAGTTTAGATTTCAAGGAGATTGTGATGGATTTCACAGGAAAACGTGTTTTGATTACAGGTGGTTCACGCGGGATTGGACGTGC
>JANTFU010000049.1 GCA_024763295.1 Anaerolineales bacterium | reverse complement strand
TCAGAATCAAGCAGAACATTGCCTTGCAGGTCAAGCACACCCAAAGAGATGATCTCGGCACTACGCTCGCTCAAGCCATACAAGAGGGTTTGCACTTGCATTTCTGCTGTGCTGCCGACACGCTCTTTGCCAAGTGCTAAATAAGTCCGCAAATCCTCATAATTTGCAGCGGATTCTACCGAATCACGGTTGTAAGTTAGATAAGCATCAATCTTGTCCGATGAAGATTCTGCCTCTGCCAAAAGGCGCTGTCGCTCGCTCGCAGAGAGTGCTTGCTTGATGTTGTAGTTTGCGACAGAAAACGCAATGCCCAAGCTGATTGCGCTCAGAAAGGCAAAAGAAAGAATAAGCTTGGTGCGCAATGTGTAATAACGGTATTGCTGTTTCAGGAAGAAAGCATACGCGATGACCATAAGCGCAACAAAGAAATAGGTGCCTACACTAAAGGGGTTGTAAATCCTCTCAATAGGTTCCCAAAAACCGATAAACCCAATCCCAATGCTTATGAAGATGCTAAAAATGGTCACGCGTTCTGTAAGTTTTGGCGGTAGCGCTGCTCCACCGATGAACAGATAAATCAATAGAAGCAAAACAGCCAAAAGAAGGTCTAGTCCGCTGTAATGAATCACGGTCACAATGATTGAACTTGTCAAAACCGCAAGCATCAAAAAGACACCGGTCACTAATTGTTTTTGCCTGACGAGTAAATACGCGATTAGGCTTGCAAAGGCAATCATAAACGCCTGAACAGCGGCGTTGCTGTAACGCCAGACCATCTCTGCCTGAAACGAATAATAAATCGCCGCCACCAACATAAGTACGGCGGTGATGAGGAAAATTCCCTCCGCATTTTTTGTTCGCTGCGCGAGGATTTTTTCTTTGTTTTTAGGGTTTAGATTTGGCATAAGAAAAACCTTATTCGCGGGCAGTTGAATCTTGATCGATTTCTTTCGGATTTATCCATATCTCTGTTTCCGCAACATTGCCGAGCGCACGGTGCAGTTCTTCGACGGCGGTTTTCATCACAGTTGCGACATCCAAGCTCTCGCGCATTCTGGAGGATGCTTCGCTGACCAAACGTTCACGCGCGGCACGCTCTTGTAACTCTTCATACAAACGTGCGCTGTCTAGGGTGTTTTCCAAGCGTTCAGCAAGCGTATTGAGCAACTCTTTCTCTGAAACCGTCCACGGGCGCTGATTGGTTTTGTCGGCACTAATATATCCGATCACTCTGCCGCGCAACTTGATTGGCGTTTGGTAGGCTCCGGCATTTTCCAGATTGGCATGATACGGCTGCGCAGCTAAACTCCGCACACCATCCTTATCGCGCAAAAAGCCACTATAAGTTTGCTTTTGCATGAAATCTGTCCAAGCCGCTCCGGCAATGTCGCCATAGGCGCGCCGCTCCGCTTCAAACACGCTTGCCTTTTCGTCGAGTAGAGTAGCGTTTTCCATCAAAATGGCAATCTGATCCGCCAAAAGCTGCAACGTCTTTAGTTGGTCGGTATCCAAGTCATCAAATTGATTGCTTTGTAAGAGCAGAACGCCGGTGATATTACTACTGTGTCCGCGCATTGGGATGGATGCAAACGAGCGCGTTTCAGGCAGGCTCACATGCAAGCCTTTTGTGGTTTCTTTGTTGGATATTGCGCGCTCATGGATGACTGCCATCCCCGTAATATCCTCTTCGAGGGAAATGGCGTAATCGTGCTTGGGGTGGGCTTGTTCATTCCAACCCTCGCAGGATTCCAGACGAAGCTGATTATTCTTATCAAGCTTAAAGAAGGCTACGCCAATAAAGCCGAATTCATTTTTCAATATAATCGGTGCTTGTATCAATATTTTTTCAGCAGAAGAAAGGGTTGCGATTTTGCGACTAATCTTTGCGGATTTTTCAAGGTCTTCTGAGCGTTTCTCAAGAATCTTGCGCCTTTCTTCCAACTCATCTTTTTGTTCTTCTGCCTTTTGGCGTAGCAATACACCCTCATGGATGGTTTTATTCAAGTTCACCAAGAGAGAGCCAATCGCAAAAAGTATCGCCAAATTTACCATGAGAAACGTGACGGTTGTGCCACCCCAGATTCCAAGGGAAAATTGGTTGTATTCCGTTGCCAGTGTGATGCTTCCGCGATTAAAAAGCAGCCCGATAATGCCCCAAGTTAATGTGCTGATACCGGTGACTGCCAGCCCGGCGCGTCGCCCAAGAAATATGGCGGTGAACACGGCGGCAGTCATAAACCAAATGCGTCCATCGCCCATGGCTGCCTTTTCGTAAGAGCTAAATACGCCCAGTATGTAGATTAAAACCGCGATTGTATACGCACGATAAACAACAGGGATACGCGTTGCAAAAGCTGAAATCAGAATGAGCAGATAGGCGCTGGTATACACCGCGAAGAAAAAGGGTGTGAGGTCGTCAAAAAGAAATCCGATCAGCACAAAATAGGTAAATGTACCTGCAAATGCAATCACGCGAATTGCAGACATGAAAATATTCGCGCGCCAAATTTGTAAGGCATTGTTTTCATGCTCAGAAGTCATGGCTGTGTTTTTCATGCTACATCCTCGTTTTCGCCATCTTCGGGGATGAAATGTATGGCGACTTTTTCAAGGTCAAGTAATTTGTAGATTTCTTCGGCTGCTAATTTGACAATGCTTTCAACATTCATTGATTCGCGTAATTTGTCGGTGATTTCACCAACCACATATTCTTGTTCTGCTTGCTTGCGGGTTTCATCAAAGAGACGAGCGCTATCCAGAGCGCCGCTAAGCTCGGTTGATAAGGTTCTCGCCAATTCCAGTTCGCTGTCTGTCCACGAGTGAGATGTTTCAGGTTTTGCAAGTCTCAGCATGCCAATTGTGTTGCCGCGCACCGTAATAGGGAGGTTTGCTGTCGATTGTGTTTTATCCAACACAATTTTCTTGTTCGAGACTTCATGAATCGTGTTTTCATCTGTTGGATTGCTAATGGGCACGATGCTGCCATCGCGTTTGCCGTGGTAACCATAGTTTTTCCGCGTATACATTAGTTCTTGCCAACCAATATGGCTTTGCTCACCATAAGCACGGCGTAATGCCTGATAGGCATTATCCCTTTCTTCAAAGAGACGTGCATTTTCGATTGAGACGGCAATTTGGTCTGCCAAGACTTGCAATGTAGCAATATCTGCGTCTGAGAAAGCGTTGCCTTTCGTGCTTTGAATGTCGAGGGCACCGAGAATGCGTCCACCGGCAATCAGTGCGAGTGCCATTTCGGAGCGTGTTGCCGGGAGATCAGGATTATCAAAATAAACGGCATCCTGCCCAACGTCGAGGGCGATACGCGCTTGTCCGGTTTCTGTAACATATCCCACAATGCCAACTTGTCCGACTTTAAGTTTGTGCTTTCGTTTCAGCATCCGTTTGCCGCCTTCGCTGTTGGCAGCTTTGAGCACGGCGTATTCACCTTGTTCGTCGAGCAGGAAGATGCCCACATGGTAAAAGCCGAAGCGCAGGCTGATTAATTCAGTTGCTTGCGAGAGCAGGTTTTCAATGTTGCGCAAGGAGACAGCTACTTTTCCGACTTCGACGGCTGCCTGAAGTTGTTGCGCACGTCGTTCAATGTCCGCTGTACGCTGGTCAACGCGTTCTTCAAGAGTTTTGATGAGGTCGTCAAGCTGCCCTGTCATGGTATTGAAGGCGTTTGCAAGCGTGCCGATCTCATCTTCAGTTTCGATGACAATGCGATTTGAGAAGTCGCCTTGAGCAACGCGATTTGCCGCTTCTGTGAGGTATAAGATCGGGCTAATGATGTAACGGCTCGCGAAGTAGGCTAATAAAGCCGATAGCACCGCAACGATCACGGTTAGGAGGGTGATCGTTTCACGCTGTTGTTGAATCGGGAGATTGACTGACGGCAAGTCTTGTGAGACCAGCACAATCCAATCATCTTTGGCTTGCAAACTAGCTGTAGCAATTAAATCCGTTACTTGGCTTTTTTCTTGGTCTCGCGGGAAGGCTTGAGCTTCAAAGGTGGGTGTTTTAGCACGGTTTAGTAAAGCCTCTTCAAGTCCGTAAAGCTTCATGGAGAGTTGTGCTGTGCTTCCGGGAGGCAGGACACCGTGCATTTGGAGCGGTGTGACGATGCTTGTTGTTAAGCGGTTGACAACCTTCTGGTTCCAGTCAGGCGTGGCTGAATTGGCAAGAATTAGATAGACGGCTTTAGGGTCTGTCTCAATATCTGATTCAACTGGCACTTCATAGAGCAATGCAGCGAAGTTATCTGCATCTTCATTGGTGTGCATAATCCTTGCGTAAACTTGAAAAAAATCACCTAATAAATCGGCGTCATATTGCGCTCTTAGCACGCCAATCTTTTCGCCTGCTTCAGAGAGAATTGGGGCGCTAAACACAAGCATATATTGACCGGGTTGAGTACCACGTTTGATGTCGGAAATATAAGAATAGCCGTTTTCTAGTGGCGCGGAAAAATATTCATTTCCACCTTCATAGGTACCGATATTCTCTGCATTGGTATCTAAGATGTTCTCGCCTTGCATATCGATGATGGCATAAGAGTGAATGTTGAGAATATCTTTGCGCTTATACGAGAGTAAGGTTTCGAGAGCCAAATCACTGCGAATATCACTGATAATATCGCCGTTTGCCATGCCTCTGCCGCCGAGAATGAAATCACGCACGTTTGGGGACTGTGCTTCAGCCTGTAGAGCGCTTTGGATCGTCAAAAGAAAATTATTGATATTCTCTGCTAAATAGGCAGCCTGTGAACTCATTACCTGTGCTTGTCGGGGTGAAAGAGAACGACTCAATGAAAAATTACTGATCGTGCCCAGAATAATGAGCGGGATGATGACCACCATCGTCATCCCCAGCGTTAGTTTGGATGAAAGTAATAGGTGTTGCGCTTGATTGATGAGGACATAGATATAGCCAATAACAACGACAGTGGCAGCCACCCAAATCATTCGCTGCATAAAGGCGACGGTTTCTCCGCTCTGACGCAAATCGGGGAAATAACGATTGAAAAGGATGTCGAATACTAAATAGATTGAAGCTGCGGCGAGACCGAGAACAAGCCCGCGGTTGAAATGTTCCTGTTTGAGCGTAGTTAGGGTGATGAGGGGCAGGAGAACTGCTACCAGAACACTGAAAACATAGCTCATGTTCGCGTTGACTAAGTTGCGAATCCCCAAAACAAGAATGACTGCATAGATAATTTGCCAAATGCCGGCATCTTTTTCGCCTTTGCGGATTAATATCGCAGCGTGTATCGACACGATAAATAAGGACACTACGGCAGCTGCATCAATATAGGAAACAATTTGTTTTGTCGCCAAACTAATCCGTAAAGAGAAAATAAGATTGATAAAGGATACGGCGGCGAAAACCAGTGCTGTTAAAAATGCGTGGCGAGACTGTCGACTAATGGTTGCTTCTTTGGATGAGATTTTTGGCAAGTTTTGATTGGTCATAAGAAATCCAGCCTTATGCTTCCGGATCGGGGATGTCAGTAGGAGTCAGGCGGACTTCAACTTCGCGTAAGTTGAAGGTGCGTTTCATTTCTTCAATAGCTGTTTTCAAAACGGTGTCCATATCCAAGGTTTCGCGTAGCTTCGCAGAAACATCAGAAACCAATTGCTCTTGCTGTGCTTGCTCACGGGTTTCGTAAAGAAGGCGTGCGTTTTCAACTGCCAAGCCGATCTGTTTAGCAACTTCTTCCAAAAGGTCGGTCTCCTTCTTTGTCCATTGGCGTGATAAGCGTTGTATGCTGATGGTGCCGATCTTGCGTCCTCGCAAGATAATGGGTACTTCAGTTTTTTGCGCACCAAGACGTTCTTCATCAGTTAATCGTGCTGTCCGCAGTGGTTTAATGCCGAGAGGGGTGTAGACAAAACCGTACGAATTCTTTTGAAGGTGGTTGCTCCAGACCAAAGCATTTTGGTCGGTGACAACAGCCTCAAGCTCTTCGAGGTTGATGCGTGCTTCTTCAATTAACCGCGTATTTTGCAACGTTAGGGCAATTTGGTTGGCTAGTCCCTGGAAGATTGCGAGATTACTTTCTGTAAAGGCATGGACTTCTTTGGTTTGAATATCCAAAATGCCGATTACATTATCCTGACTGATGAGTGGAATTGCTATTTCGGATTGCATCTCAGACAAAGCGGGATTGTTGAAGAAAACAGTGTCATGATCTTGATTGAATACGATTCTTGCCTGCTTGTTTCTGACGACATCCGCGATTATGCCGGTTTCATCCATAAATTCTTCGTGTCGTTCGCGGACCATCTTTTTGCCGACATCTGAAGATGCAGCTTGTATTGTCGCCCGATCTCGCTTTTCGTTAAGCAGAAATATTGCGGCGTGTTCGTATCCGAATTCAGATGTAATTAAGGAAACACTGGTTTGAAGTAGTTGATTGACATCTGTAGCGGAAAGAACTTTGCTTGCGACCCGATAAGCTGCCTGCAAGGCAGTATTTTGAAGTTCGAGGATACTTGTGCGCTCGGCGACACGTTCTTGTAGTGCATCACGCATTGCCGAGAGTTCTGTGTTAACACTGGAAATGGCTTTTTCACGCTCAGTCGCTTCGTTAGTCATCCGCCGGAATCTTCGGACGAGCACATAAACGGCCATTGCGGTCGCCAAATGTAAAAACCAGATCGTGTTGATATCAATAAAGTCATAATATCCGCTAAACTTTGTTTGAAGCGCTGCTACACCAAAAAAATCGGCATAGCCTATCAGAAATAAGCTTAAGGTGGTTAATACCCCAAAAATGATAATGCCAATCTCTCCCAGTAATAAGCCCGCGATTAAAATGATTGAGATATAAGCCGTCATGACGGAGTCGTGAATACCGTCTCCATCTACCAAGAAAAAGGTCATGGTTAGAAAGGTAACGGTTGGCGTAATGATGCGTGCAGGTAATAATATGTTCCGATAGGCAAACAGAACACCGATGATTATTAATCCGCCATCAATCATAATAATGCGTCTTGCATGAGCGGTATGCACAAGATTAAGAACAAGACTCAAGATAATTGTGCCAAGGATAATAAAAGACACCGTTAGCACAAGCTGTCGAGAATCATCTGACATTGTGGCAGGCGTAAATTTTCTTCGTTCTTCTTTATGCTCTGATATTCCAAAATCCGAGTTCATAGACCTATCGTCCTAAATTTATTCTCTGAGGCTAAGCACCTGATCAAAAGTTTTCTTGCATTCGTAACGCGACATTTATCGCTTTTTAGGGGTAGGCGACATAAATGTCGCGCTACGTTTTATCGGATTACTTTTGCTCGATTCTTCCGTTTTTTGTAATTGCGCTTTTTCGCCGCTCAGCGGTTTCACAGATGTGGCAAGTTTGTTTGCGTCCATGCGGGCTAAGAAATTAGCGCTGCATTGTAAAAAACTACAAATCACAAAATTTATAATTTATTAAGAGTAGTTTATTCTTCTACGTCTAGCTTAATCACGGCTTCGTTGGCGCTAAGCGTGCGTCCCAGCTCTTTGATTGCGACCTGTAAGATGCCATCAATGGTCGTGGCGCTCCAAATTTTTCCGGTAATCTCGGTAATAATACGTTCCTGTAGCGCTGTTTGCTGGCTTTCTTCAAGTAAGCGGGCGTTTTCAATCGCGAAAGCTGTTTGCCGAGCAACAGCTGATGCCCATGCACGATCTTCTGCTGTCCAAGGCTCATCGCCTAAGATTGAAATTTCACCGATAACTTGGTCGCGTAAAGCAAGTGGAATATTCAAAATAGCATCATCGCTCTCGACTTGATAGTTTTCTTGACCGACTGAAAATTCAAGGGCTTCGCCTGTTTCGGCGGCTTCTGACCAAACCTGTGCGAGTTGTGTACGCTGGTTTTCGCGAATTTCACGGAGAGCATTTTGAGCATCTTGATATAAGCGTGCGTTTTCAAGTGCAATAGCAACCTGATTCGCCATACCCAAGAGGGTTTCTATATTCTCTGCATCAAAGGCATTCGGTTGTGTGGATTGTGCGTCTAATGCGCCGATTACGCGGTTTCCAACGATAAGCGGGAGGGCAATCTCGGAGCGAGTATCGGGTAGCAGGGGGTTGTTGAAACGCACTGCTTCCAAGCCAACGTCGTGGGCAATACGCGCTTGCCGAAGACTGATAGCAGAACCAACCATGCTTTTGCCGCCAACTGCAAGGCGGTGCTGACGGGCTTTGAGTTCTGCGCCTGCTTCGCCGGTGGCACTGCGTAGTTCTGCCCATGTACCATCGGGAGAGATAATGAAGATTGCCGCGTAGTAATATCCGAGGCGCTCGGTAATGAGATTCACAATCTCTTCGACCAATTGATCCGGGTCCAGAATCGAGCTTGCTGCACGTCCGACTTCGGCGGTGGCGCGTAATTGTTCGGTGCGTTGGGCAATTTGTGTTTCCAAATTAGACTGGAGACTTTCAAGACGAGCAATTAAGCGGTTAAAGTAAATTGCGACTTGTCCAATTTCGTCTGATGCACTAACTTTTACACGGGCACTGAGATCGCCTTCGTCAATTTTTGTAAAAGTACTCAGTACCGTGTTGATAGGTTGTGTGATAGCGCGCCCGATTAACCCTGTGAATATCATGCCGTAAATAACAATCAACCCGGCAACAACGAAAGATTGGTTGCGCATATCGTTTGAAACGGTAGTCATGCCGGTTTCTATCGCTTTTTGGGTTTGGTGATAGCCGATTGGGGCGATTAGCAATAGGGTTGTGATAATAATTGTGAGAACTGTAATCTGAATTTTTTGCGAAAGCCTTAAGCTCTGATCGCCATTGAGTTGTTCATCAAACCTGTTCGGGAGCAGTGCTTCACGGGCTGGCTTGAGCAAAAACTCAATCAGAATAAGTGCGATAGTGACCGTGTTGATGACGCCTGCAAGCACCGCTAGTCCGGCGTAAACAACTTGATCGAAATTGGCATCGGGGAAACTGGCAACGTAAAGAACAACCGGTAAGATTTCAATAAAAACGCTTCGAACAAAGAGGAAAATTGCAAATTCCCAACTGAGTGATGTGATTTCACGCCAACCTGCCTCGTCACGATATTTCAGGGTGCCGTTTTTCCAGGCGTTTAGTCTTTGGCGTGATTTTCGGTAGCGGAGCATTACAAACCCAATGACCAAAAGAGTACTCACTAAGAAAAGGTACAAAGCCAGTTGGACAAGCCCCGCTAAGCGTTCGGGAGAAAATTCAATATTTACTCGAATCGTGTAATCCGCTGCGATTGTCCCGATAACGGCAATAAAATGTGTCAGGGTCGTGACAATGACAATATACCAACCGCCGGTTTTGCGAAGCAGTAAATTTAGAAGGTTCTCTCTTTGGTTTTCTTTAGCCATTGTTTTGCTCCGGCGTATTATTCTCGCTGACTTTAACGCGTACTTTGGCATGGCGTGCGCCAGTCGCTTTGGCGAGTTCGTCGACCGCGGTTGCTAAAATAGTCTGCACGCTTGTTGAGCGGCGAACACGGCTGGTCACTTCGTAGAGCATTCTTTCGCGTTCAGCCTGCCGACGCACTTGTTGTAGCAATCGCGCATTTGCGATGATGGCGGCGAGACTGCCCGCAAGCGTATCGAGCATTTCTTCGGTATCTTCGTTGTAGGCATTTACCAAATCGCTCTCAACATTCAGAACACCGAGCAATTCATTACGGAAAAGCAATGGCGCAGCTAACTCGGAGCGCGTGTTTTTGCTTACGCTAATATAGCGCGGATCGGTGATGGTGTCGTCAACACGCACCGTTGTTTTGTTTCGGGCAGCCCAGCCGGCGATACCGCTCCCCAATGGGATACAAATCGATTCTATGTCCGCCTCTGAATAGCCAACCGCTGAGCCGACAATCAGATTCTTGCTATCGGCATCAAGAAGCAGGATCGAAACACGGTCACCACCTAATGTAACTTGTAAGCCTTGCACGGCACCGCGTAAGGCTTCTTCGAGCGTTGTGCCTGATGCGGCGGATGTCGTGATATGTTGCAAAAGACGATGTTGCGAAAGGTGTTCTTGTGTGTCTGCGAAGAGTTCGGTGTTGATTACGGCGACTGCAAGTTGGTCTGCGATAATATTCAGGGTTTGCAGCACTTCTTCTGTAAAAATATATGGACGTGTACTTTGAATGTCCAGCGCACCTAAAATGCGTTCACCAACTTTAAGCGGAATGGCGGCTTCAGCGCGCGTATCCGGCAAGAGGGGATTGGCGTAATAAGTGGCGTCTTTGTCTGTATTTTCGATAACCAATGTTTCGCCTTGCCCAACCACATAGCCAACAGTCGACTTTGACCCAACACCGAGCTTGTGCCGATTGCGTTTAAGTTGTGCCCCAGCATCACCCGTGGATTCGCGAATGACCGCGTATTCACCGGTCGGATCAATCAAGAAGACGGAAGCATGATAAAAGTCAAAGCGATCACGAATCATATTGACGGCTTTGTGCAACAGTTCGTCGATATGCAATGAACTACTAATATCGCGAGCAATTTCAGCAGCACTTTCCAGTTCTAGTGCGCGGCGGCGGCTATCTGCCAGAAGACGGATATTGTGGATTGCGCCTGAAACTTGCGATGCCAACGTATTGATGAAACGTAATGAGTTTTCGTCAAAGCTGTGTTCATGCTCAAGGTCTTGGACAATCAAGGCGCCAATTACTTTGCCGCTAACCTGCATGGGTGAACCAAGCCACGATTTAGCAGGTTTTCCAACCAGTTTTGCGCCCAGCGCAACCGAACGCTTTTCGGTATCTTCAACAATCATGAGCGGTTGCGCGGTATGGATGATGATGGATGTCAACCCTTCGCCTAATGGGAAAGGTGCCAGCCGGCTTATTTCGCCGTTCTCGTATAAATAGGGGACTTCAATTGTATCGGTCAGATCGTCGTAAAGAGCGACCAGAAATGAGTAGTCTCCTAAAATTTGGCGGACTTGCTCATGCAGGGCAGGGAAGAGCGTCTCAAGATCGGGAGCGGTTGCTGTAGTCTGATTCATGATTGAGATCGCCTCAAGCTCAGCCAAGCGGCGCTCGGTTAAGCGCGCAGCTTCATTACGCTCGAAGGTCGTTGTAATCATGTCGCTCAAATTAACGTAGGGCTGCATGGCAGCTTGCGTTAAATAATTTTCGTTTTGCGACCCGATCATCATAATTGCTTCGATCTTGTCGTGATTGATTAATGGCACAAGTGAAATGACTTCACAT